>JAAAPG010000271.1 GCA_009908405.1 Alphaproteobacteria bacterium
GTGCCTGCGTCTCCGACATCATCAAGGCGGGCGTGCTGCCGGTGGCGATCGAGTTCATGGACCGCCCCTGCATTCGCGCAACCGAGGATTTCGCCAAGGCTGGCTACCCCGATTGCGAGGCGCTGCTGATCGTCGAGGTCGAGGGCTCCGATGCCGAAATCGACGAGCAACTCGGTGTTATCAAGCAGATCGCCCATCGCCACAACCCGGTCGAACTGCGCGAAAGCCAATCGGACGCCGAGAGCAAGAAAATCTGGCTGGGCCGCAAATCCGCCTTCGGCGCGATGGGGCAGATCGCCGATTACATGTGCCTCGACGGCACGATCCCGGTCTCCAGCCTGCCCTATGTGCTGAAACGCATCGGCGAGATGAGCGCGGAATGCGGGCTGGGCGTGGCCAATGTGTTCCACGCGGGCGATGGCAACATGCACCCGCTGATCCTGTATGACGCGAACAAGCCGGGTGATCTGGAACTGTGCGAGGCGTTCGGCGCGGATATCCTGAAACTGTGTGTCGAGGTCGGCGGTTGCCTGACTGGCGAACACGGTGTGGGGATCGAGAAGCGCGACCTGATGAGCGTGCAATTCGCGCCCGAGGACCTGGACGCGCAGATGGCCGTGAAGGACGTGTTCGACCCGGACTGGCTGCTGAACCCCGCCAAGGTCTTTCCGCTGGAGGCCAGCGCCGCGCGCCGCGCGGCCTAAGGGGGCGTTGCCCCCTCACCAGCCCCGCAAGGGGGCTGGTTTCACCCCCAGAGTATTTATCGCAAGATGAAGCCCATCGCGGGCGGACAGAAGGAGCCTGCCGATATGCGCCCGGCCAGTGAAGCAGAACTATCAGAGATCGTGCGCGCGGCATCCGGCCCCTTGCGCATTCGCGGCGGCGGCACGCGCAGCATGGCCGCGGCAGGCGCGGGCGCGCTGCTGGAAACCGGCGGGCTGGCGGGCATCTCGCTGTACGAGCCGGGCGCGCTGACGCTGGTGGCGGGCGCGGGCACGCCGCTGGCCGAGGTCGAGGCGGCGCTGGCAACCGAGAACCAACGCCTGCCGTTCGAGCCGATGGACATGCGCGCGCTGCTGGGAACAAAGGGCGCGCCCACCATGGGCGGAATGGTGGCGGCCAATGCTTCTGGCCCGCGGCGGGTGATCGTGGGCGCGTGCCGTGACAGCCTGATCGGGGTGCGCTTCGTCGATGGCACCGGGCGCGTCGTGAAAAACGGCGGGCGCGTGATGAAGAACGTCACGGGCTACGATCTGGTCAAGCTGATGGCGGGAAGCTGGGGCACCTTGGGGGTGCTGAGCGAATGCAGCTTCAAGCTTTTGCCTGTGCCCGAGGTGCAGGCGACGCTTGTCGGTGCCGAAATGACGCCAGAAGATGCCGTCGCCTGCATGTCCGAAGCGCTTGGCACACCGTTCGAGGTGAACGCCGCCGCGCGCGACACCGGGGGCCGGGTCTGCCTGCGCATCGAAGGGTTCTCCGAGCAGGTCGCCTACCGCAAGACCGCCCTCGCCGAAGCACTGGGCGGGGAATGGCAGGTCGTCGAGGGCGATGCCAGCGCGGCGCTGTGGCAGGACATCCGCGACGTGACCGCCTTCGCGAACCGGCCCGGTGACGTTTGGCGGGTCTCGGTCCGGCCCTCGGACGCGCCCGCACTGGTGGCCAAGATCGACGCGCCCGTGCAGATGGATTGGGGCGGCGGGCTGATCTGGGCGCTTGTGCCGGACGGCACCGACCTGCGCGCGCAGCTTGGGCCTATCAAGGGTCATGCCACACGCGTGCGCGGCGCGGGGACCGACCTGCCGGTGTTCCACCCCGAACCCGCGCCCGTTGCCGCCATCGCGCAAGGCCTGCGCGCCAAGTTCGATCCGCGCGGTGTGCTCAACCCCGGCCTGATGGGATAAGCCAATGCAAACCACCTTCACCCCCGACCAGTTGAAAGACCCGGCGATCCAGCGGTCGAACGAAGTGTTGCGCAGCTGCGTGCATTGCGGGTTCTGCACCGCGACCTGTCCGACCTATGCCGTGCTGGGCGATGAATTGGACAGCCCGCGCGGGCGCATCTACCTGATAAAGGACATGCTGGAAAAGGGCCGCCCGGCGGATGAAAAGACGGTCAAGCATATCGACCGCTGCCTGTCTTGCCTGGCCTGCATGACGACCTGTCCTTCGGGGGTGCATTACATGCATTTGGTCGACCATGCGCGCGAGTATATCGAGCAGACCTACAAGCGCCCGCTGTTCGAGCGCGTCCTGCGCTGGACCCTGTCGAAGATCCTGCCCTATCCGGGGCGGTTCCGCCTGGCGCTTCTGGGGGCCAAGATCGGGCGACCGTTCCGGGGCCTGCTGCCCGACCCGCGCCTGCGCGCGATGCTGGAAATGGCGCCAAAGGTCATCCCCCCCGTCAGCCGCAATGACGACCCGCAGGTGTTTGCCCCGCAAGGCGCGCGCAAAATGCGCGTGGCTTTGATGACGGGGTGCGCGCAACGCGCGCTCAACACCGATATCAACGATGCCACCATCCGCCTGTTGCGGCGGCTGGGCTGCGAGGTGGTGATCGCAGAGGGCCAAGGCTGTTGCGGCGCAC
>JAAAPG010000276.1 GCA_009908405.1 Alphaproteobacteria bacterium
GTAGCGGCGCTCCATCTCGCGGCCCAGGCTGCCGCGTTGGCCGGTGTGCGCCATCGGCGCGAAGGTCAGCGCCGGGCTTCCTGCCAGGTCGCCCGGCAGCAGGAACCGTCCCGGAGAGATATCGGGCAGGCCAGCCGCCCGCGCCGCGCCCAGATAGTCGGTGAAGCTGGCGGCAAGCGCCTGCGCGCGGGCTTCGTCATGCGGGCTGTCGGGGTCGGTGTCGGCCAGCGCGGCCAGGTAGGGTTGCGCGTAGTCGCGCCGCGCCATGGCGGCGAGCAAGTCACTGCTCCACTGCGCGAAGGTCTTGTCCAGCAGCGTCAGGTCCAGCAGCCATTCGCCGGGATAATCGATGATATCCAGATGCTGCACCCGCGCCCCGCGCAAGCCGCCCAGAACCCCGCCTGACCGTACCCGAAACGACAGCCGCAATTGCGATACCTGCCGGGTGCTGTCGGGCCAATGCGGGTCCGGCCCGGTCAGCGCGGCCAGATGGCGCTCGTACTCAAAACGGGGGATGGTGTCATCGGGTTGGGGTTGCAGATAGGCCGCGTCGATGCGCCCGTCGCTGACGGCTTGCAAGCCCCCCATGCGCCCCCGGTCCAGCAGGTTCGCCACCAGCGAAGTGATGAACACCGTCTTGCCCGCCTGCGACAGTCCCGTCACACCCAGCCGCAATGAATTGTCGAACGCGCCGCCGGTGACTGCGTGCCCCAGTTGCGTTGCGGCGTCCTCTACCCCGCGCACCACATCGCCTGCCAAACGCCCGATACCCATAAGCCCCACATCCTTGCCTTGTCCCTAGATAGGGGGCAGGGCGGCCGAGGGGAAGAGGCGGGGCGCATCGCCCTCTGCCCAAGCGGCGTGCTTGTCCATGACAGCGGCAAACCGGTCGGATGCCAGGAACCGTTCCAGCCATGCGTGCAGGCGTGGCCAGGGCTGCGCGTCGAACCATGGCTTGTCGATGAAGGCGAATTGCCGGATGAAGGGCAGCATGGCGTAATCGGCCAGCGTGGGACGGTCGAAGAGCCCCCCTTCCAGGGCCGTGTCCAGCGCCGCCAGGTGCGCGCAGGCATCGGCCAGATGCGCTTGCGGGTCATCGTCCGGGTAGCGGCTGGCGTATTTCACCCGGTCCAGCGCGTGTTTGAACGACCCGTCATTGCGCGCGATCCAGTCATGGCCTGCATCGGGCATGTCCAGCCAGCCCTCGGGGTCGTTCTGGCGCAAGGCCCAGAGCATGATATCGAGGCTTTCGTCGATCACCCGCCCCCCCGTCACAAGGCAGGGCACCGTGCCAGAGGGAGAGGCCGCAAGGAACGCTGCGGGCTTGTCGCGCAACAGGATTTCGCGCAACGCCACCTGCGTGCCGCTTGCCGCCAGCGCAAGGCGCGCGCGGATGGCATAGGGGCAGCGGCGGAAGGAATACAGGATCGGTGTCATTCAGGCGGTCTAACGCTTGGGAGGTCGGTTGCCAATTCCAACGCGCAAGCCGATCTGCTATCGCTGGCCAAACCGAAGGGACCATCCATGCGGGACGCGGATTTCTGGAGCAAAATGGCCCCGCGCTATGCCCGCGCCAAGATTGGCGACAAGGCGGGCTATGAGCGCAGCCTGCGCCGTATCGAGCCGTTGTTGGCCGGTGCGCGTGTGCTGGAACTGGGCTGCGGCACCGGGCTGACCGCGATGGCGCTGGGGCCGCGCGCGCACAGCTATCACGCGACCGATATCGCGCCGGGGATGATCGCGATTGCCCAAGGGCGGCTGGTCGAGCAGCCCGTGCCGAACCTGTCCTTTCAGGTGGCCAAGGCCGAGGATTTCGGGCCGGGCCAGTTCGACGTGGTGTTCGCGCAGAATTACCTTCACCTGCTGCGTGACCTGCCCGGCACGCTGGCGCATATCCATGCGATCTTGCCCGAGGGCGGGCTGCTCGTCTCGAAAACGCCCGTTCTTGGGCAAGCGCCGTTCTACATCCGTTGGTTGGTGCCGGTGCTGCAAGCGATGGGTAAAGCGCCGTTCCTGACCTTGGTCACGGCGGCGGACCTGGCACGCGCCCTGAGCGACGCGGGCCTCACCTGCGAGCCGACGGAATGGCACGCGAGCCGTGGCCGCGACCTGCGCGCCTTCATCGTGGCGCGCAAGGTTTGATGCCATGCCCATGCCGTGGACCTATCGCCATGCCAGCCGCGAATGGCGCGCCTTTCTGGATGATGTGAAGGACGGGATGAGCCTGTCATCCGACAACATGGCCTACACGGCGGTGGACGGGGTGTTCCAGTGCTACCGCAAGCGGCTTACGGCGGCGCAGGGGCTGGGCTTTGCCAGTGTTTTGCCCGCCGTGCCGCGCGCGATCTTTGTCGCGGGCTGGCACCCGTTGCACCCGCCTTTGCCCTTCGGCCCGCGCGCCGATCTGGTGGCAGAGGTGAAGGCGCTGCGCCCGTATCACAACCTGACGCCGGATAACGCGATAGAGGCAACGGCAGCAGCACTGCGCCGCCAGATATTGCCGGCCGACTGGGCGCGGGCAATGGCGGCCCTGCCACCCGCCGCGCGCGCGTTCTGGGATGTGCCCGGCGTGCCTGAATC
>JAAAPG010000081.1 GCA_009908405.1 Alphaproteobacteria bacterium
CGCATCATGTCAGCGGGCGGCGTCCAGCCAGCCACGGCCTGACGGTTCCGGTCGATTTCGCGCCGCGCTTCCGCATGGTCGCGGCGTTCGATCAGACGCCAGATCGCGCCTTCATCCACGCTTTGGGTCGGGGGCGCGACAAGCAGGTCATCCAGGTCCGACGGCGGGCGCCAATCCGGGAAGCTTGCGCGCAGACGGCGCAATTCCGCCTTGATGGACGCGGTGTCATTTTGCTGAACATAATAGCGCAAGGCGCGCAGATCATCATGGCTGGCGGTCTGCGCCAAGGCCGGCCCGGCGGACAGGATCGCGACCACGGCAGCAAGAACGAGGTGACGTCGAGAGGTAAACTGGGTCATAGCGGCACACATTCCGGCAAGGTTTCATAAGCGGCAATCATGGCGAACAGGTGCAGTGTCGCCGGGTAGTAAGGCTGATCGGGCGTGAAAGGGGGAATCAACGCACCGGCGCTCAAGCCGTCGGCGCAGGTAATCAGACCCGCGATCGCCTGATACCCCGCATCCGCCGAGCTTTCGAGCACCGCGCTCGAGATCGGCTCTATCACGGTCGGCACACCGACACCGGGCTGCACCGTGCGCGCATAGACCGACGCCATGCGCTGCACGGCCTGGTGACGCGGCATGCGCGACCAGACCATGAATAGCGGCACGCGCAGGGCTTCGTAGCCCGCGTTGGGCGACAGCGATTCTGACGCGGCAATACCCGTTTCGGAAATATCCACCCAATCCGGGACAAGCCCGTTCTGGGCCAGTTGCTCGATAAGCGCTTCACCATGCTGCGCGCAGATCGCCAAGGCGCTCACGCCTGTTGCGGCGGCGACGTCTCGCATGGCAAGCGGCATGTAATACGAAGGGTTGACAGAGACGCGACCCTCTTTGTTGAACCCGAATTGCGCGGGCAGCAAAACCGTGCGCTCCTCGCTGCCCGGCATGGCCACGATGCAAGTGGCCGCCAAGGCCTCTGCGATGCCTTGCGCGCGGGTCAGGTGCGCAGGATCCCCGAACCGGGCGTAGGCGCGGACCAGCGCCCAAGCATAGAACAAATCGCCATCCGAAGCATTGTTGCGGTCCGGCACGGCATTCACCGCGTCGGGCAGCCAACGCCATGCCAAAAGCGAATCATTGCGCACCGCAAGGTTCCGCTCGGTCCATTGATACATTCGCGAGAAGGCCTCGGCATCGTCGAAAAAGGTCGCCAGAACCATACCGTAGCCCTGCCCTTCGGAATGGCTCGACTCCTGTTGCAGCGTGTCCACGACGCGACCATCGGCCCTCAGGAAGCGGTCTTTCCACGCCTCCCACAACGGGCGCGCCTTTTGGTCGAACCCGTCCAGGGCCGTCTGTGCGCCCAAGGGCGTCGCCAAGGCAGCCAAGGCCGAACCACAAATGAAATGACGTCTGTTCATGATTTTTCTCTGGTTGAGATGACCAGTCTTAGCGCCACGAGGGCTGACCCCAACGCCAAGAACAACATCAGGAATGTGTAAAAAATCGGGCGTGCAGAAACGAAATTCCCCATTGCCGTGCGGAAATTCTGAAAGGACCACGGTTCCAGCAACGTAGGACGCCGGTCTGGCGCAATCCAGTTATCCCAGCGACCATCATGTCCGAGGATGGACACCTGCCCGCGCGGCCCCCGCCCGTAAGAGCGCGCGGCGGCGATTGATTGCGCGATCTGGGTCATATCGCTTTCGGCGCTGCGCAACATCCAGATTTCGTCGGGGCGGGCCGGGTCCAGATGAAACAAAACCGCCTGCCCGCGACGCTCGGCAAGCCATGCGTTCAACTGGTCGCCATTCGACGGGAATATCCGGTCACGAACCCAGTAGATGCGATCCACGATCAACGACACGAGATTGCTCAACGCGGCTCTGAAACCACGGTCTTGCTGGCGGCGCGCCGAAAACGGATCGTCGACCGAAAGCTGCGCCGCGACCATTGCTTCGTATTCCGGGGTCAGCAGAACCGTATCTTCCAACAGCTTGCGGTCCGCCCGATGATGCGCCATCGGCACAGCGCCCAGATCGTCGATGGAGATCAGGTGCAAGGTTGACGGACGGATATCCCCACGCGTTCTGGCCAGCGCGGCCGACAAGGTGAGAATGTCGGTTTCCGAGTAGGCGCGGTTGCTCAGCTCGTTCCGGCTTAGGCTGTCCGGTGTCAGCGCACTGAAAGCAAGGTCCATATCGGGGATCGACATGGGCGGGCTGTAAGGCACAAACAGGCTGGAGCTCTCGCCGATCTGTAGAAATGGCTGATCATAGGCCGGGCACGGCAGATCGGCAGGGTCGCCCGGCACCATCATCTCGAAGGTCAGGGTGTTGGTGCCCGGCTGCATGATGCGCGCTTCGAAATCGATCGGGAACCGCGTGATGGGAGCCCCCCCCTCGCCGCGCAGCGGCAGCAAGCGGATTGCTTGTCCATTGACACTGATAAGCAACTTCGACTGTTTTGGCAGCCCCTCGATATAGGCGTAATCAAGGTAAATGCGGGCTTTCTCAGCCGTCAGGATCAACCAGTCATCCGGCAAGCGGAACGGATGATTCCGAACGGCATAGCGCTGCGAAAAGCTCTCGGTGCGGATCCCGAACTCGGCGAAGCTGTTCTCGGAATCGGCGGACAGCAACGGCGCACGCGCGGCCTGGGCCTGCGGTTCCAATTGCGGGACCTGGTCCAGCAGATCGCTTGGTCGGGTGCCTTGGGCAACTTCCAGCACCATCACCCGCGCCCCGTCACCAGCAACCCGAAAGCTGATCTGCGATTTCGCTGCAGGCAGAATGGTAATGCGCGCGTGGCTGCGGTCGCGCGGGGCCACCGTCCAGTAATCGGTGAAGGAAAACACCACGGGAGTGCCGACCAGTGCCTGGTTCAGACGCCGCACGAGCGCCCGGCGCCAAGCGTCTGACTCAGCGCCCAAACTGTCGATGCCGCGAATGTCGACCGGGGCCAGCCCGGCCGATTGCGCCGCCAGGCCCATCATGAAACCATCGGCATCGGCCCCGCCCCTCACAGTGTCCAGAACAAGGCCACTCTTGACCAGATCGATATCGGTCCAAAGATCGAAGGAGGCGTCAGGTCCGCAAAAGATACGGTGGCCCTGCCGGAACTCGATCTGCACATTGTTGCGCCCCGGCCGCAATGTTCCCTGCGGAATGACGATTTCGTCCGCTTCCGGGGTCTCGAAATTGTCAAGCTGGATCGAGTCAAGATCAGCCCCGTTGACCTTGATCCGCATGAACGAGCGCTCTGGCAACAGGTTGATGCTGGACACTGTCACAAGCTGTAAACGGTGTGTACGTGCGGGATCGGCGACATACAGGTCGAACCCGACGAATTCGCGCTCGCCCGAAACACGGGCCAACGCACCGCTGCGCCGCACCTGCAAATCCGTCAGGCGCAACGGGGCCACCCAGTCGCGCTGGACCTGTGCAGGGTCTTCCGCAGCCTCTGCCCGGCGATGCCGACTGACGCGTTCTGCCGTCAGAACGTTGGAGTCCTGCACCGGTTGCCGCGAGCCTTCCTGCTCTGGAAGCAGGATCAGCCCCTGTTGTGCCAGCAACGGTGCGGCGCAAAGCGCCATGGCCGTCGACAGAACAAGCGCGGGAATGTGAACTGAAATGGATCGAAACATGCTCATACTCTTGGCCCCCGGTTCAACGCCGCACCACGCGGCTCGACACCGCCTTGATCGTGTCCCTTTGGCCCGCCATGCCCCAACATATGGCGCATGGGGTGAACAGGTTCGTTCAGGACTGGGTCGAACGCCTCGCCGAAAGCAAGGATATGCGCCGGTTCATTGGACCCGATCACCACCTCGCGCTCGCGTTCCGCGGCCCGTCTGCGACGCGCCGGTTCCGCGAACAGGGTTCGCATGACATGCGCAACAGATGTGAACGCCAATGTCACCACGTAGCCCATACCCTTGAGAAGCGGCATCGGCTTGTTGCGGCTTTCGCGGATGCGTTCCCAGACGGCAGAATCGCCGAAAATAAGATGCGCGATTGTTTCGCGGACGATCAGCGGCTGGTTGGGGTCGTAACGCACACCCAAAACCAGACCCGATGTATCGCGGCTGATATTGACGACCTGCACGCGCACCGCGTTTTCAAGGTGGGGCGATTTCGGAAATTCCGGCGTGAAGTAAAAGACCGATCCTTTTTCCAGGCGCGCCAGCTCTGCCATGTCGGTGTCCGCGCCGGGGCTGAGTTTGAGTTTTGCGCCACTGGTCGACGAATCGAGCACGGTCGCCGCCGTGAACGTATAGGCTTCGCCATCGCCGATCGCGGCAACGGCAGGCACGTTCATGTCCACGCGCGGCACTGCACGGCGCTGCTGGCGCTCACCGATCGCGCCCAGGGCGGCCGACAGGATGATGAAGTTGAAAACCGCCCAGCCACCCACGATCATCAGGATGTTGTGGTCGCCTGGAAACAGGAACCAGCGCACAGCGGCGGCAAGAACACCCAGCAAACAGACACCCCACAGGATCAATAGCGGCTTGTAAAGCGGCGACAGGAAGTTTTCTTCCAGAACCTCGTCCTTGGCGGTCACGTTGAACTTCGCGCCGCGCGGCTTGAAAATGGTCCGCAAAACCACGCCCGACAGATACGGCGCCTGCGCGGTCTCATACAGTTCCGATATCAGCGGCCAGCGCGTGCGCGCGTACAACCCGTTCTGCACCATGAAGCTGATCGCCATGTAGCCTGTCATGTAGACTGCCACTTCCTCGATCGTGGCGACGAATATCTGAAGCTCGAAAAACAGGTAGGCCAAGGGGGCAAGGATGAAGGTCATCCGCACCAACGGAAACAGCCAGAAGGTCATCGAGTTCAGGTAGCACAGCCGTTGCGACAGGCTCATGCCCTTGCGGCGAAGCGGGTTTTTCAGCCGCAAAAGCTGCATCATGCCGGTGGCCCAGCGCCCGCGCTGCTCGATGAAACTGGTAAAGGTCTCCGGCTGAAGCCCCGCGATCATCGCATGATCGACATACAAACTCTTCCAGCCCTGGCTGTGAATTTCCAGCGCTGTTTCGGCGTCTTCGGTGATGGTTTCACCCGCGAAACCGCCCACCGAATCCAGCGCCGAGCGGCGCAGCACCGAAGCCGAGCCACAAAAGAAAGCACCGCCCCAGCGGTCCAGACCCCGGTGCCCCTGATGGTAGAACATCTCGTTTTCCGGCGGGCAATCGGATCGCAGGCCGATATTGCGGTCCACCGGGTCGGGGTTCAGGAAGAAATGCGGGGTCTGGACAAGAAACAGGTCGGGATCCGCGACGAAATAGCCAACCGTGCGCGCCAGGAAATCGCGGGCGGGCACGTGGTCGGCGTCGAACACCACGACAAGTTCGCCATCCAGACGTTCCAACGCGGCGGACATGTTGCCGGCCTTGGCGTTGATGTTTTGCGCTCGGGTCGAATAAACCGCGCCCAATTCCGCGCAGAGTTCTTGCAAATCGGCGCGGCGCTTGCGCGCGGCCTGTGCCTTGGCGGGGTCATCGCTGTTGCAGCGCTCGTCGGTGCCGCCATCATCGCACAAGACCACCACGCGCTTGTGTTGCGGGTAATGCATGTTCTTGGCCGCCGACAGCGTCACCGAGAGCATCTCTATCGGTTCATTATAGCTTGGAACCAAGACATTGACGGTGGGCAGATTGGCGGCAGCGACCTTCGGCGGCAATTTGCGTTCAACCGGGTCGGCGGTGATGAAGGAACTGACGAAAAACACCCAGATCGCGTAACTTTCCACGGCGAACAACGAAAACGCGATCGCGAATGACAACGGCTCCTCGATCGGCGGCAAGGTTGAAGTTGCCCGCCAGAACCAGTAGCGCAGCACGATCGCCGACGCGATGGCCAGCAATGCGAAGCGCGCCACGATCGTTTTCATGGTAAAGGGCTTCAACAAAGCGACGCTGATCACGGCAAACAGACCGAGCGCGCCCTGCACCGCGTTGGATGTCGGGATGCTTGCCAGAAACGCAAGCGGTATGACGATAGCAAACCAGAGAAGTGCGAGCAGAATTTCGCTTGGCTTCAGTCGCCGTGTCGCAATAAGAAAAGCCATGGACTTTTACTCCTACAAACAAATTTTACCCTGGCTGCCCAAGGCCAAACGCTGCGGCACTGATCGGCGTCAGAGCCTTTTCCGCCGTTCCCGACACACAATTTCGCATCATGATATCCAAGGCGCGGCTGCCACGCGGCAAAGCACGGCTTGCCGTTTGTGTGCGGCGAAAGGCCAGAACGCACATCACATCCCCACCCGGACGGATTGTGGTATAGGTGATGTCGCCGAAACTATCAGATGTCGCGGTCAGTGCCCCTTCCGACACGTCGGTGAAGGGGCTTGGCGCACCGCCGAACTGTGAAAGCTGCTCTTCCAACACGAAGCGCGTGCCACGGGCATACCCGGCCTTTTGGGCCCGCAGCATGATCACATTCTCACCGGTAAGCGCAGTTGCATTTGGCAAGGTGATACGCTGTTCGACAGCCCGGCCCAGATCGCGCTCCATAACCATCAAAGCTTGTGGCACGCTGATGAACGCGCGCGACGCGGGCACGACACGGAATTCGGTGACGGCCTCTGCCAATTCTGTCGGACTGTCCGTGCTGCCTGGCAAACGCAGACCGCATGCCGACAGCATGCCCACGCCCACAAGGACCAACCCGACCCGCGAGAGTGCACCGCATTTGGCCTGGACAGCGCGTCCTACCCTGCAGCCCGCCACCCATGCGGCTATTTTGGTCGAAAAAACTCGCATTGTTCTGCCCGATCTTGGGACAGGCGCACGCACCAAGGCCCGCTCTGCGCGGCCAATCGCGTATAAACGCAATCATCTTGGTCGGATGACCTGTCCATAGGTTGCCTCTGCCTCTGCGGTTGTCCTCTTGCCGGGATCAGACCGCGCGTCCCATTTGGAACTTTATAATTGTCGTTACCATACCGAATTGTCCAAGTTGTGGCAACATTTCATAAATTTCGCGCCAGATTTGCTGCGATGCGCGCCAATCCTGCACGCCAAGCGCGCATTTTCCGAAAGCCGGATACATCTTTGGTAGTAGATGCGGCCCGCTACGCACAGATGCTGGATTGCGCGCGCCCTCTGCCACAACATTTGGTATAGCGACGCCAATGCACCGCATGTTGCGCATCAGCCACAAAGGGCCGGGCTCAGGCGCGCAAATACTCGGTCATCACGCAGGCCGGACCGTCGTCGCGCAATCCAAACGTTGCGCCCTTGCGCCATGCGGCGGCGTCCCAGGACGGAAAAAACGTGTCGGCATCGGGAATGTCCAGCGCCACTTCGGTTATCAACAAGCGGTCGGCCCTGGGCAAGCAAGCACGATAAATCGCAGCGCCGCCAATAGCGTAGACCCGCGCATATCCATGCGCAGCCGCGCAGTCGCAGGCAGTGTCTAGGGCAGCGACAACGGCCCCGTCTTGCACCAAGGGGCGCGACGTCACGACGATATTCAACCGCCGCGGCAATGGTTTTTTTGGCAAGCTGTCCCAAGTGTTACGTCCCATGATCAGCGCGCCCCCAAGGGTTTCGCGCTGAAAGAACGCCAGGTCTTCCGGGGCGTCCCACGGGATGGTGTTGCCACGCCCGATTGCGCCGTTGCGCGCGCGTGCCACGATCAAGGTCAACATCAGACCGCCACCGGGGCTTTGATCGCCGGATGCGGATCATATCCCTCGATCCGGAAATCGTCATAGGTGAAGTCGAAGATACTACCGGGGCTGCGCAGAATGGTCATGGTCGGCAAGGGGCGTGGCACGCGGGAAAGCTGCGTTTTCACCTGATCCATGTGGTTGGAATAGATATGCGCATCCCCCATGGTGTGGATGAAATGCCCCGGCTGTAGCCCACACACCCGCGCCAGCATCATTTGCAGCAAAGCATAAGACGCAATGTTGAACGGCACGCCCAGGAACATGTCCGCCGAGCGCTGATACAGTTGCAAATGCAACTTGCCCGCCAATACGCGCACTTGCCACAGCGTGTGGCACGGCGGCAGCGCCATGTCCGGCACATCCGCGGGGTTCCAGGCAGACACGATCAGGCGGCGGCTATCAGGGGTGGTTTTAATCTGCTCGACCAGTGTCGCAATCTGGTCCACACCGCCGAAATCGCGCCACTGGCGACCATAGACCGGCCCGAGATCGCCCGTTTCATCGGCCCATTCATCCCAGATGGAAACGCCGTTTTCTTTCAAATATCCGATATTCGTATCGCCGGACAGGAACCAAAGCAGCTCGTGAATGACAGATTTCAGATGAACGCGCTTTGTCGTGACCAGGGGAAAGCCGTCTGCAAGGTCAAACCGCATTTGCAACCCGAACACCGACAAGGTGCCGGTGCCCGTGCGATCATCGCTTGGCGTTCCGCTCTCAAGAATATAGCGCAAAGAGTCCAGATATTGCCGCATCCCAAGAACCACCCACATCATGCTGTGATGGCAGGACAATGCCCCAAATCGACCGCCTTGAAAAGGCCCGACCTTGGCTTGAACGTGAAAGCAGCGCGCATACCTGCTAACCACCACAAGGAGGTTTCACATGCGCTACCTGCACACAATGGTTCGGGTCAAGGATCTGGACGCGTCGATCGCCTTTTACAAGCTGTTGGGGCTGGAAGAAATCCGCCGCAAGGACAGCGATGGCGGCCGGTTCTCGCTGATCTTCATGGCGCCACCCGGCCAGCCGGACTGCCCGGTCGAATTGACATGGAACTGGGACGGCGATGACGCCCTGCCCTCTGACAGTCGCCATTTCGGCCATCTGGCCTACGAGGTCGAGGATATCTACGCGCTGTGTCAGCACCTCATGGAAAACGGCGTTGTCATCAACCGTCCGCCACGCGACGGGCGCATGGCTTTTGTCCGCTCACCGGACAATATCTCTATCGAGTTGCTGCAAAAAGGGAATGCCCTGCCGGTGCAAGACCCTTGGGCCAGCATGGAGAACATCGGACACTGGTAACGATCAGCTTCGCAGCGGCGAGAAGAAAACGCCATCATCCAGCACGGCCTGGACGGTGGCGCGCCTGACGACTTGCTCTTTTTGGGCGAACGCATAGGTCAGCGACATGTCGCAAAGCTGGTTTATCAACCGCGGGACACCGCCCGTCACCTCGTGGATAAGCGTCGCCGCCTGCTTGCTGAACACGTTCGGCCGCCCCCCGGCCACCTTCAACCGATGGGAAATGTAGTGCAGCACGGTTTCGGGCTGCATGTAAGGCAAATGGTAATTCGCCGCGACGCGTTGCGCGAATTGCACCAGCTCCTTGCGTCGCACATGATCGCGCAATTCGGGCTGTCCGATCAGGAAAAGCTGCAACACCTCTTCCTTGCCAAGGTTGATATTGGTCAGCATTCGCAATTCTTCCAGCGCGTCCTGCGATAGGTTCTGCGCTTCGTCGATCACCAGCAGCACGCGCCGCCCTTCGTTGAATTCCTGGATCAGGAACTCCTGCACCTTCAGGAACTTGGATTCGTCGCTCAGATCGCTCTGTGTCAGCTCCGGCAACAGCCATTGCAAAATCTCGCGCGTGTTCGGGCGCGTGTTTGTGACCAGCGCGATCGACAAGCTGTCGTCATCATCGGCTTCTTCGATAAAATGTTGCAACAGGACCGTTTTACCAGCGCCGATCTCGCCCGTCAGCAAGGTGATGGGCGCGCGGGTGGACAGGCCGTATTGCAGCATCGCGTAAGCCCCGCGCGCCGTGTCCGACCAGAACAGGAACTCTGGGTCGGGCGTTAGTGAAAACGGCCTCTGCATGAACCCGAAATGGTCCAGATACGACGAAAATCCGTGTGCCATGATACTCTCTGTTACCCGCAAGTTCAGCGATACCGGCTTGAAATGACGGAATTCAAGCGCAAACAAGGCTTTGACGTGACAATCTGCTATAGCCCCGATCTGCATCACACCAGACCCGGTTCCGCCCGAAGAAAGCGAATCGGTGCCCAGCCTTTTACAGCGTTCAGACCCTGAACCTGTCGTAATCCCTGCCTGGGTTCGAAACAAATCCAACCATCATCATTCTTTGTCATGATCTTTGCTACAATCGTCCCGACAGAACTCTCAGCCTGCCTCGAAATAGGCAAATTTTGATGAATTAAGACATTGTTAAGCGTAGGTTCAGGTCATGACGTATCCACACCTTAATGGCGCCACGAAAAGATTCTCTCTTGCTGGCAGCGCCGTTTTGAAAGAATGCGCCGTAAGAGGTTCTGTGTGTACGATAAGTTGGACGAGAAAATCATGACAATGACCTTGCAGCATCAGGATTTGAAGGTAGCCGAAGCCGTGGTAACGGCCGGCACCACGGCCCCGGCGGCAACGCGCGGCCTGTATGCACGGTTTGGAAAGCGTCTGCTTGATGTCACGATCGTTCTGTTGTCGGCGCCAATCGTTTTGCCGGTCCTGCTGTTGGCCGCGATAGCGAACCTCTTGTCAGGCAACCCGATTTTTTATTCTCAGTTGCGATTGGGCCGTGACAGCCATGTGTTTCGAATCTGGAAGCTGTCGACCATGCGTCCGGATGCCGACAAAATGCTGGAAGAGCTGTTGGAAAACGACGTGAGCCGCCGACGTGAATGGGCGACGACGCAGAAGCTGAAAGACGACCCTCGGGTGACCCGTGTGGGAACGTTGCTGCGACGCACGTCGATAGATGAAATTCCGCAACTTTTCAACGTGTTAAAAGGCGATATGAGCTTGCTTGGTCCACGGCCCATGATGCTGGACCAGATCGACCTTTACGGACCGACCCTGCCAGCCTACCTGTCATTGCGCCCCGGAATCTCCGGCAAATGGCAGGTGTCAGAGCGTAACGACGCGAATTTCAGGCGTCGCGCCCAGATTGATGCTGAATATGCAAGCTCGGTCAGCCTCAAGGCAGATGTCGTCCTGATCTGGAAGACCTTGCGTACACTCGTTCGTAGCACAGGTTACTGATAGCACATGCGTCCCCACAATCGGTCCTCCACGACGGTGAGTCGGTCAACGCGCGCCCTGCCGGCAGCGCAGGACGACTTGCATATCGTTGAAGAGAGTGTCAAAGCCGCGTTCATGGCGCCACGCAACATCGCTTTCCCGACGGTTTCCAACACTCCGGCTGTGCTGTGGCTGGTGGCGATGACTTGCGCGCCAGAAATCCTGCTCACACTAGGTGAATCGGGGCTGCTGGGGTTCGAGCGCCTGCGCAGCACATTCCTGATGTATGGCGCTTTCTGGAACGGACTATTGCAAGGGTGGGAGCCGATTTATCCCGGCCAGCCCGTCACGATGTTTTTCACCCACGCCGCGCTGCATGGCAGCTTGCTGCACCTTCTGGGCAACATGGTCGCCGTTCTTGCACTTGGCGGGATCGTCGTTGCGCGAATTGGGCCCCGCGGGTTCCTGCTGCTATATGCCGTCAGTGTCTTTGCAGGTGGCCTGGGCTTTGCGCTTCTGTCGAGCTCCGAGACTCCGATGGTCGGCGCATCCGGGGCTGTTTTTGGCCTGATCGGCGCGTGGAAATTCTGGGAATGGCAGATCCGGCAACACCTTGGCAGTCCGATGCGACCGCTATGGCGGTCGCTTGCCGGGCTTGCCCTGCTGAACGTGCTGCTGTGGTTGCTACTTTCCGGCATGCTGGCATGGGAAGCGCATCTTGGCGGTTTCGTGGGTGGCGTTCTTTTCGCCGCGATCGCCACGCCAACCCTGCGCCACCGGTTTTAAGCCGCGTCCAAGGCCGCAATGATTGCGCCGAAATCGGCAGCCTTCAAAGACGCGCCGCCAACCAGTGCCCCGTCGACATTGGCCAGCGCAAATATCTCTGCCGCGTTGCCGGGCTTGACCGATCCGCCATAGAGCAACGACATCTCGGCATCCGGCAGAGCCGCGCGCAACGCGTCATGCACCTCGGCAATCTGTTCCAATGTGGGCGTGCGGCCCGTGCCGATGGCCCAGACGGGTTCGTAGGCGATGATTGTGTTGACCGCGCTGGCACCTTCAGGCAGCGACTGGCGCAACTGCCCCAACACCACGTCCAGCGTGGTGCCCGCGTCGCGCTCTACCTCTGTCTCTCCCAAGCAGATGATCGCGGTCAGGCCGACCCGATGCGCCGCGCGTGCCTTTGCCGCGACGAGACCAGAGCTCTCGCCATGATCGGCGCGCCGTTCGGAATGTCCAAGGATCACGTGGCGCGCACCCGCGTCGGCCAGCATGGGGGCCGAGATATCGCCCGTATGCGCCCCGCTATCGCCGGTGTGACAATCCTGCCCACCCAGAAGCACGCGGCTGCCCGCAGCAATGTCAGCCATCGGGGACAGAAGGGTGGCGGGCGGGCAGATCAGCACGCCACAGTCGGGGTTCGGGTGGGCCACGATCAGCGCGCGCAGTTCATCCAGATCGGCACGCAGGCCGTTCATCTTCCAGTTACCGGCGGCAAGTTTGCAGGGCATCGGCATCCTCCTGTTGATCACCAACAGGGATACGCCGGGCCACGCGGCGATGCAATCAACCTTGGGCGCGGGCGGCGTTCATACGCTCGGTCAGCGTATCCACATCGTCGAACTTGATCGACTCGCCACAACCGCAAGCGTCGGTCACGTTCGGGTTGCGAAACTTGAACGTGCTTTCCAGCAGCCCGGTTTCATAGTCGATTTCGGTGCCGAACAGGAACATCTGCGCCATGGGCGCGATCAACACGCGCGCACCGTCCTGTTCGACGACCTCCTCGTGTTCGCCCACATCTTGCGCCGATTCCATGGTGTATTCCATGCCCGCGCAGCCGCCCTTCTTGACGCCCACGCGCAGGCCCTTGGCCCCTTCGCGGTCCATCAGGCGTTTGATCTGCCGCACGGCGGCGGGTGTCATCGTAACCGGAGATTTGCCGGGAATGCCAAACATGGTCAGCCTTCTTTCTGTTTCTGCGGTCGGGCCGGGTTGCCCATCACGGTCGCGCCAGCGGGCACGTCGCGCGTGACGACGGCGCCCGCGGCGATAATCGCACCATCATCCACCGTCACACCGGGCAGGATGATCGCGCCACCGCCGATCCAGACATCGGCCCCGATTGTCACGGGACGGCCCCATTCTGCCCCCGTCGCACGGTCCGTGGCGTCGCGGGGGTGGTCGGCGGTCAGGATCTGCACATTCGGGCCGATCTGGGTGCGCGCGCCAATCCGCACCTCGGCCACATCCAGAACCACGAGGTTGAAATTGGCAAAGCACCCCGGCCCGAAATGAATGTTCATGCCGTAATCGACATGCAAGGGCGCGCGGATAACGGCCCCGTTCCATGTGCCAAGCAGCTCGGTCAGGATATCGGAACGCTGCGGGTCGCCCAGGATGGTCTGGTTATAGTCCCGCATCAGCCCCTGCGCGCGCGTGCGCAAAGCGACCAGTTCCAGGCAGCCCGCATCATAGGGCGTGCCCGCAAGCATCTTGTCACGTTCGGACAAGACGGCATCCATCACATGAACCCCAGTTCCAGCCGCGCTTCATCCGACATCATGTCCATGCCCCATTGCGGATCGAATGTCATTTCCACGTTGACCGATTGCACACCGGGCACGGGTTCCATGGCATTCGCCACCCAGCCGGGCATTTCTCCCGCCACGGGGCAACCGGGGGCTGTGAGCGTCATAATGACATCCACCTCGCCCGCGTCCGAGATCGTGATCGTGTAGATCAGCCCCAAGTCGAAGATATTGACTGGAATTTCCGGGTCATACACCGTCTTGCAGGCTTCGACCAACGGCTCGTACAGCGGGTGGTCGGTGCTGGAGGGCTTTATCAGCAGTTCGCCTTCGTCTTGTGGCATGACTTGCCCTTCCTTCGTTCAAGCTATTTCCTGAGCGATTATATAGGAAAATCCTACGCTCCGTCTAGGGCTACAGCACATATCGGCTCAGATCGGCAGAGCGCGACAGGTCCCCGATATTTTCCTCGACGAACGCGGCATCGACCACCACCGCCTGCCCCGCACGGTCGGGCGCGTGGAAGGACAGTTCCTCGAACACGCGCTCCATCACCGTGTAAAGCCGCCTTGCGCCGATATTCTCGACCGATTGGTTCACCTCGGCAGCGATGCGCGCGAGCGCCGCGATCCCATCCTCGTCGAATGTCACCTCAACCTCTTCAGTGCCCATCAACGCGGTGTATTGCCGTGTCAAAGCATTGTCGGTTTCGGTCAGGATACGCACGAAATCGGCCTCGGTCAGGGGCCGCAACTCCACCCGAATCGGCAAACGCCCCTGCAATTCCGGCAGCAAGTCCGACGGCTTGGCGACATGGAACGCGCCAGAGGCGATGAACAGGATATGGTCGGTCTTCACCGGCCCATGCTTGGTGCTGACAGTCGTACCCTCGATCAACGGCAGCAGGTCGCGCTGCACGCCCTCGCGGCTGACATCGCCACCGCGCGCATCGGCCCGCGCACAGACCTTGTCGATTTCATCAAGGAAAACAATGCCGTTCTCCTGCACGGCCTCCAACGCGGCCAGCTTCACGGCTTCATCATCCAGCAGCTTGTCGGCCTCTTCCGCGATCAGCAGGTCATGGCTGTCCCGCACCGTGACCTTCTTGCGCGTGGTGCGCCCGCCCATCGCCTTGCCGAACAAATCGGCGATATTCATCATCTGCGGCGGCTGGCCGGGCATGTCGAACATGCCGCCCATCGGGTTGCTGGTATCCGCGATCTCGATCTCGATTTCGGTATCGTCCAGCTCGCCCGCCAGCAGCTTGCGGCGGAACATCTCGCGCGTGGCCTCGCGCGCATCCTTGCCCGCGATGGCCTCGATCACCCGGTCTTCGGCGGCCTTGTGCGCGCGCGCCTTGACCGCCTCGCGCATTTCGTCGCGTGTCTGGGCAATCGCGGCATCGACCAGGTCGCGGATAATCTGCTCCACATCGCGGCCGACATAACCCACTTCGGTGAATTTCGTGGCCTCGATCTTGACGAAGGGCGCGCGGGCCAGCTTCGCCAAACGGCGGCTAATCTCTGTCTTGCCCACGCCGGTCGGGCCGATCATCAGGATGTTCTTGGGGTAAACCTCGTCCCGCAACTCTGCGCTGAGTTGCTTGCGCCGCCAGCGACTGCGCAGCGCCACGGCCACTGCGCGCTTGGCCTCGGCTTGTCCGATGATGAAGCGGTCCAATTCGGACACGATTTCGCGCGGGGTCAGGTCGGTCATGGGGCGTCCCTTCTGGTGTCCCTGCTCAGATAGAGGCTTGGGGCAGGGAATTGAAGGGGTTGCGTAATGTGTTGGCGATGTGTATATACAAAAGAGGGCCTGAACCCAACACGATACAATCGTGAGGCTTCGAGAAGGAGAGACAGATGAAAACGAAGCTTGTGCCGCGAATTGCGGTGGAAAAACGGGTATTGCTCAATGACCTCCTTT
>JAAAPG010000294.1 GCA_009908405.1 Alphaproteobacteria bacterium
ACATCCGGCTGCGGCACGACCGTCAAGGATTACGGCCATATGTTCCGCAACGAACCTTTGGCCGCCGAAGCGAAAGCGGTCAGCGAAATCGCGATGGATGTCAGCGAGCTGCTGATGAAGCTGGACCTGCCGAAAGGCGAAAAGCAGTCGCTGAAGGTAGCCTATCACGCGGCCTGTTCCTTGCAGCATGGCCAGCAGATCAAAACCTACCCAAAGGATTTGCTGAAACGCGCCGGGTTCAGCGTGACCGAACCGAAGGACAGCCACCTGTGCTGCGGGTCAGCGGGCACCTACAACCTGATGCAGCCCGAAATTTCCGGTCAGCTAAAGGCGCGCAAGGTCGACACGCTGGAAGCCAAGCAGCCCGATGTGATCGCGGCCGGCAATATCGGCTGCATGATGCAGATCGGCGGCGGTACGGACATTCCCGTCGTGCACACGGTCGAATTGCTGGACTGGGCGACGGGCGGGCCGCGCCCGCGCGCGATGACGCAAAGCTGACACGATTTCGCCGCGCGCACGCCATGCGACGCGGGTAGCGCTGTCGCACCCACAACCGATGGAGTGACGATGTTGATCCTGCGGGCGCTGACGCTGTTCACCATTTTATTTGCAGGCCAGGCCGCCGCGCAGGACAAGCCGCTGACCGCCTTGCAAAGCGGGCTGGTCGCCCAAGGCTGGGAAGCGGTCGGGCGCATTGATATCGGGTCGACCGGGTTCTGCACCGGGGCGCTCATCTCTGACCGGCTGGTTCTGACCGCCGCGCATTGCCTTTTCGACCGAGAGACCGGCACGCGGTATGACGACAGCTCCATTCTGTTCCGGGCGGGGTGGCGAAACGGGTTCGCGGTGGCGGAAGGGCGGGTTGTACGCTCTGTCGTGCACCCGGAGTATCGGGTCACGCGCAATGCAACCGAAGAAACCGTGATGAATGACCTGGCGCTTCTGGAACTGGCGCGTCCGATGACCACACGGGGCATCACGCCATTCGGCGTCCGTGACATGCCGACGCGGGGCGATACGGTTGCCGTCGTGTCCTATGCCCGCGGTCGGCTTGAAGCGCCGTCACTGCAAGACCAGTGCCGGGTGCTGGGCAGCCACGATCTTGGCGTGATCTACATGACCTGCGCGGTCGATTTCGGCGCATCCGGCTCGCCGGTCTTCGCGGTGGAAGACGGTCGCGCGGAAATCGTCTCGATCGTCTCTGCAAAAGGGATGTCGGACGGCGGGGATTTCATTGGCGAAGTCGCCTTCGGGGTCGCGCTGGGGCCAAAGCTTGACATGCTGCGCGAAGCGCTGGCCGCGCGCGACGCGCGGTTCATCCAAGCGCCGGCACCGCAAACGCGCAAGGCCGCGCCGCGCCGCATGACGGGCGACGGCGGCGCCCGTTTCCTGCGCCCATGACGCACGCGCAAACCTCTTGAAACGGGCCCGCGGGCTTCCCATCTGTTTTTTCGCCCGGGGGTCGATTGCGAACCCGGGATACCACCCGCGCCTGTCCATAAGGAAGGCGCCTGACACCCATCGCTCAATGGAGGATGATTATGCGACGTTTTGATCCAACCCCGCTTTACCGTGCCAGTGTGGGCTTCGACCAGATGGCCGAAATGCTGGACCGCGTGCTGTCCAGCGACATGCAGGCACCAAGTTACCCGCCCTATAATATTGAAAAGACGGGTGAAAATGGCTACCGTATCTCGCTGGCCGTGGCCGGTTTCCGCGCCGACGACCTGAGTGTCGAGGTCAAGGAAAACGCCTTGATCGTCACCGCGCGCACAACCGATACGGACGACGCCCAGCGCGAATACCTGCATCGCGGGATCGCGACGCGCGCATTCGAGCGGCGTTTCCACCTGGCCGACCATGTGCGCGTCACGGGTGCAAGCCATGCCGACGGCATGCTGCATATCGACCTGCAACGCGAACTGCCCGAAGCGCTGAAACCGCGCCGGATCGACATTCTGCGCGAGGCCGACAGCGCGGGAAAACTGGTGCAGGCCGACGCCGCCTGACACGGAACGGCGCTGCCGGACCTTCGACCCCGGCCCTTTCGGGTCGGGGTTTTGCATGCAGCCCGAATTTGGCCCGAATTTGGCTCGGAACGCAGCAGAGCGCGAACACGCGCCTCTGACACCACCTTCATCCGTCTGGACAGGCCGTCACGTCCGCCAGGCACAGGCCGGCTTGCGCGCGCGCCGTGCCCTCTGCCTCTGCCGACATGACTTCGGACAGGGCTCCGATCAGCGTGGCCGCCTGGACAAACCCCTGTTCCTGCGCGACCAGCGCCCAGGTCAGTGCTTTTTGAAAGCTCCGTGCTCCGCCCTGCCCGCGCGCCAGCATCAAGGACAGGTTGAAGCTGGCGGGGCCGAACCCCGCTTTGCCCGCCTGCCCATACCAGTCGCGCGCAGCGACCGGGTCGCTGTCCAACAGGGCGCGGGCGTGGTTGAACCGTGCCTCGACATGCCCCGCGCGCGCGGCGCGTTCGAACCACAGCTCCGCGTCCGGATCACCCGCCTCTGACAACAGCGCCCC
>JAAAPG010000270.1 GCA_009908405.1 Alphaproteobacteria bacterium
GGGCGCAGGGGCGGCCTTGGACCTGCCGGGGCTGATGCAACGGCTGACGGGCTACCCGTATGGCTGCACGGAACAACTGGCATCCGGGCTGCAACCGCTCTTGCTGGCATCGGGCGCGGCGGTAGATCTGGGGCTTGTCACCGCGCCAGAAGCGCACGCGCGCATCCAGACCGCCATCGACCGTATCCTGACGCGCCAAGGCCGCACCGGCAGTTTCGGCCTTTGGTCGGCGGGGGGCTATGACCTGTGGCTGGACGCCTATGTCACCGACGTGCTGACCCGCGCGGCAGGCCAAGGCGCGGATGTCCCCGATACCGCCCTGCGCATGGCGCTCGACAACCTGCGCAACGAGGTCGCGCAGGCGGGCGAGTTGTATGACAACGCGCCCGCCATCGCCTACGCGTTGTATGTGCTGGCCCGCGCGGGCGAGGCGGCGATTGGCGATCTGCGCTATTACGCCGACACTTTGGCCGAGAAATTCGACACGCCGCTCGCCGCCGCGCAACTGGGCGGCGCACTTGCCGCTTATGGCGAACAAGCGCGCGCCGATGCGATGTTCCGGCAAGCCGTCAGCTTGAGCGCGACCAACGGGGCACAAGGCTTCCGCCGCGACTACGGCACCGGCCTGCGCGACCGCGCGGGGCTGCTGGCGCTGGCGTCCGAAGCTGGCAGCGGCGCGGTGGACCGGGTGGTGTTGACGCAGCAAATCGCCCAGCGCGGCGCGGTGCATGAGCTGTCCACGCAGGAAGCCGCATGGACGCTGCAAGCCGCCGTGGCGCTCGCGGATGACACACACGGGCTAAGCGTGGACGGGCGCGCGGTCGCGGGCAACGTGGTGCAGCTATATGACGGATCGGCGCGGACCATCACCAATAAAGGGGACGCGCCGACAACCTTGACGCTCACCGCCTTCGGCGTGCCGGACGTGGCCCCACCTGCCCAAGGCAACGGCTATACCATCGCCCGCAGCTACTACACGCCCGATGGCGACCCGGCCAGCCTCGACGACCTGCGCGTGGGCGACCGGCTGATTGCCGTGCTGGAGGTGCGGCCCGACAGGGGCGTCGCCGGTGGTCGCCTGATGGTGGATGACGCGCTGCCCGCGGGGCTGGAGATCGACAACCCCAACCTGCTGCGCAGCGGCGACATTCGCGCGCTGGACTGGCTGAACCTGCACGGCACGGCCCAGATGACCGAAGCGCGCAGCGATCGCTTTCTGGCGGCGGTGGACTGGACAGACGACGCCCCCTTGCGGCTGGCCTACGCGGTGCGCGCGGTCAGCCCCGGCGCGTTCCACCACCCGGCGGCGCAGGTCGAGGATATGTATCGCCCCAGCCTGCGCGCCATCACCGGCACGGGCCGCCTGACCATCGCGCCATGAGATGGGCGCTGGCGCTTTGTGCCGTGGCAGTCACGGGCTGGCTGGCGCTGGACCGTTGGGTTGCGGCGACTGACCTGCCGCCGCTGACCCCGGACACCGGGGCAGAGGTTCTGGCCAAAGACGGCACCCTGTTGCGCGCCTATACCGTCGCGGATGGGCGCTGGCGCTTGGCGGTGGACCCCGCGCGTGTGGACCCGACCTACCGCGCCATGTTGCTGGCCTATGAGGACCAGCGCTTTGACAGCCATGGAGGCGTCGACCCCGTTGCGATGGCCCGCGCGTTTTGGCAATCGGCGCGCGCCGGGCGCATGGTGTCGGGCGGGTCCACCCTGACGATGCAGGTCGCGCGGCTGCTGGAAGATGGGCCAACCGGCACTTGGGGCGGCAAATGGCGGCAAATCCGGGTCGCGCTGGCGCTGGAACGGCGGTTGAGCAAAGACGCGATCCTGTCGCTTTACCTGCATCTGGCGCCGATGGGCGGCAATCTGGAAGGGCTGCGCAGCGGCGCGCGGGCGTGGTTCGGCAAAGACCCCGCGCGGCTGACACCCGCTCAGGCCGCGCTTTTGGTCGCCCTGCCGCAATCCCCCACACGCCGCAGCCCCGACCGCAACGCGCAAGCCGCGCGCGCGGCCCGGAACCGGGTTCTGGACCGCGCCGTCACCGCGAAAGTGCTGACGCGCGCCGAGGCCGATGCGGCCATGCGCGAAGCCGTGCCAACCACGCGCCGCCCTTTCCCGGCACTGGCCCCACACTTGGCGGACAGGTTGGTATCGGCAGCCCCCGCCGCGAAACTGCATCGCACCACGCTGGATGCAGATTTGCAGGCGGCACTGGAACAGGTGGCCATGGACGCCCTGCGCGACCTGCCCCCGCGCGCCGGGATTGCACTGGTGCTGGCCGATGCGCAAACAGGCCGCATCCGCGCGCATATCGGCGGAGCCTATGGCGATGACGCGCGCGACGGGTTCAACGATATGACGCGGGCCATGCGCTCGCCCGGCTCCACGCTGAAACCGCTGGTCTATGGTCTGGCCTTTTCCGACGGGCTGGCGCACCCCGAAACGCTGGTCAATGACCGCCCCGCCAGTTTCGGCGGCTATGCCCCGCAGAATTTCGACGGGCGGTTTCGTGGCCCCGTTTCGGTGCGC
>JAAAPG010000062.1 GCA_009908405.1 Alphaproteobacteria bacterium
GCAAGCGGCTAAAACTTGTCAGGGTGTCGGAATTTTCTGCGGCGTATGTCGGTCGAATTGCATCGCCAGCCAGTCAGCGGCGCAGTTGTCGATTTCCGACAGCTTGTCCAACGCGGCTTGACGCATCCGGGTCGTGCGCATCAGCATGATACGGCGTGCCAACACGGCCCGCCCCCGTGGACTGGCGATGAATTCCGGATTCGGAATCAGCGCGTTCACCGGGCTGCCATGGGTGAGCAAAATCGCGTAGCTGCCAAGCGCTCGATACAGGGCGAAAGTGCAGTCCGACGCGCTGGGCGCGCACACCACCTCGCAGGTCGCGCGCAATGGCGCCGCCACGGGTGACCCTGACAGCCAATCGCGCAACGCGTCCGGGTCAGGCGCGATCCCCGTCAATAACTTGCGCTGCGGATCTGCCGGGTGCAATGCGGCGCCAAGCTCGGACAACAGCGCGCTTTGATCCGACAGGAACAAATGCGTCTGCGGATACCAAGGGCGGTTCACGATCGCGGGCGCAAAACCTGTTTCGCGGCGCTTGGCCAGCGTCAGCAAGGTTCTTGCGACGGCTTGCGGCTCTTGCAGTGCGGCAAAACGCTCGGCTGTCGTGACATCTGCCCGCACGGACCACAGCGTCTGCCATGCAAGCGCGTGCGGCACACCTTGCTTTGCCGCGGCGTGAACCCAGTTGCGCCCCGACATTCCCCCCGGTGCACGCATCAGCGCCAGCCGGTCGGGGCGGCTCATGGCGATCAATTCCGGCCCTTGCATCTCGGACGTCTTGTCGATGAGCCCAAGCAGAAGCTGCGACTGCGGATCACCATCCGATGCAAGACCGGCAAGCGCGCGCAAACCGTCCGTTTCCTCGTTCGCCAGCCACAGCGCGATCGCCTTGGCCCGCCGCTCTTGCAAAGTCTGAGCAATCCCCGGCGCGGGCAGCACGGCCAAACACATGGCCACCATGCCCACAAGGCGCATGATCGACCAACGCTGCGCCCGACCCTGCATCCGTTTTGCCTGCTTTGTTGTCCACGATCCCATGCCCCGATTATGCACCGCCCGGCACCGTTCAACAAGTCGCATCCGGCCGGTTCATTGCGCCGAATACGGTCAATCACGCAAGCAGATACCCCTTGCTAGAGCGCGCGTCCATCCACGAGACTGCAACGCATACGGGAAAGAAACCCGCCCTGATCAGGGCGGGTCAGTCACCCGCGTGTCGGCGGGACAGGGAGGAAAGTGTTTCCGGTCAAAGCCCGAAAACATATATGTAAATATCATGATTGGATCGGACCGACTTTGATCTGAATCAAGCAAGCGGTTCGAACACGGCGACAAGCGTGGCCGCCGTCTGCGAAACAATCTTGCGATGAACAGCGAACACGGCGTGGATTTACGAACAATGATCTGGCCAAGCCCTGATTTCGCCAGGATTCAGCCGCGCATTTGCCATGCGGTGTTTGCCTGCCAGCGTGCGGACCGGTAACCTTTTGGTATCCATGACCCGGTAGGATTCCGATGACCGAGATTGATTTATCAACCGCGCGCACAGACGCAGAATGGCTCGCCCGACTGGACGAGCTGGGCGATGAGCTGGGCGCGTTCACGCCGCTCGGGGCGCACCACGCGGCGTTTTACGCCGATGCCGGTGACACGCTGATCGTCAGCTTCGAAACGATCGCCGAGTGCCGCGCCACCGGACCCGCGCACAAACCCCTTGGCTTGCTGGTGGCCGAGGCGAATGGTTGGTCGCATCTGGGCCTGATCGCGCGCGCCCCGCGCTGGTATCGCGACACGGAGGTGCTGGATTTCTTCGACGCCCAGATTGACGAGGGCTTCTTTGAAAGTTTCTCGCGCGTGGTGTTCTACGGTGCGGGCATGGCGGGCTATGCGGCTTGTGCGTTCAGCCTGACCGCGCCGGGCGCCATCGTGCTGGCGATTGCGCCGCAGGCCACGCTCGACCCCGCGATTGCCCCGTGGGAGCAGCGGTTCAAATGGGCGCGGCGCCTGGATTTCCGGTCGCGCTTCGGCTTCGCGCCCGACATGCTGGATGGCAGCCGCAATGCCTTCGTCATCCACGACCCGTCCCGGACAGAGGACAGCATGCATGCCACGCTGTTCCGGCGCCCGTTCGTGCACATGTTGCGCACGCCCCGGTTATACGCGCCGACCGCCGACGCATTGGCCCGCATGAACCTGCTGACGCCGTTGATCGAATTGGCGGCGTCCGGGCGCCTGACCGGGCTGAAGGCTGCGAAGCTTCTGCGCAAACGGCATGATGATCCGGCCTATCTGCGCGCGCTGACACATGCCATGGCCAAAAGCGAGCGCCCGGCCCTGACCGCGATTGCCGCGCGCCGCGCGATGGAATTGGGCAAACCCGTCAAGGCATCACCCGAACCGGTCGCCTGAACCACCCGTCGCGAACAGGCGCTGTGCGGCGGCAAACAGGACAAGGCGGCGGCATTCCCCTATAGTAAGCGAATAGAGGTTCAGGGGGTTTTCATGTCCGACACGCAATACCGCAAGATCCAGACCCAAGGGGTGCATCACATCACCCTTGTCGGGGCCGACCGGCAGACATCGATCGATTTCTGGGAAGGGGTGCTGGGCATGCCCTTCATCTTCGATCAGCCCAACCTCGATGACCCGGACGAGGGGCATCTGTATTTCGACCCCGGCGACGGGCGGCTGATTACAATCTTCACCAACGAGAAACGCGCGCCCGACCCGAAAGCGGTGCCAGAGGACACGGGCAGCCTGCACCATCTGGCGTTCAACGTCAGCCAGGCCAGCTTCTGGCAGGTGGCCAAGCGGCTCGACGCGCGCGGGGTGCGCCATTCGGGGCCGGTGGATCGCGGGTTCATGGATTCGATCTATTTCCGCGACCCGCTGGGCCTGCGTATTGAGCTGGCCAGCTACCGGTTCGAACCGCCCGAAGGCTGCCGCCATGCCGACGTGATGATCGAAGCCCACCGCATCCGCGTGGCGAATGGCGACCGCAACATCCAGCGTGAACATCTGGCGGATGCGATAGAGCTGCTGGTGGAGCGGCGACAACAGTCGTTGAGCGGCGACCGGGGCGCGAAGAAGGGGTATTGAGGGCGCTTGCCCCTGCGCGCGCTTGCCCTTACACCTGCGGCAAGTTGCACATGCCAAAGGACACCCCATGCGCCTGACCCGCTATTTCCTGCCCGTGCTGAAGGAAACCCCGTCCGAAGCGCAGATCGTCAGCCACCGGCTGATGCTGCGCGCCGGCATGATCAAGCAGGCCAGCGCGGGCATCTATTCGTGGTTGCCGCTGGGGTTCAAGGTGCTGCGCAAGATCGAGAATATCGTGCATGACGAGCAGGCGCGCGCCGGGCACATCCCCATCCAGATGCCGATCCTGCAATCGGCGGACCTGTGGCGCGAAAGCGGGCGGTATGACGCGTTCGGCGAGGAAATGCTGCGCATGCAGGACCGCCACGGGCGCGAGATGCTGTATACCCCCACCGCAGAGGAACTGGTGACGGATATCTTCCGCGCGCATGTCGGCAGCTACAAGGACCTGCCGCTGACTCTGTACCAGATCCAGTGGAAATTCCGCGACGAGGTGCGCCCGCGCTTCGGCGTGATGCGCGGCCGCGAGTTCTACATGAAGGACGGCTACAATTTCGACCTGACAAAGGACGCGGCCCTGCACGCCTATAACCGCCACCTGGTCAGCTACCTGCGCACATATGAACGCATGGGGCTGCAAGCCATCCCGATGCGCGCCGACAGCGGCGCAATGGGCGGCGACAACACGCATGAATTCCTGGTGCTGGCCGAAACCGGCGAATCGGAAGTGTTCTATGATGCCGAGATCACCGATCTGAAATTCGGCGACCGCGCGGTGGATTACGACAGCGTGGAGCAGTGCCAGGCGGTGCTGGAGGAGTTTACCTCGCGCTACGCCCGCACGGACGAAACCCATGACGAAGCCCTGTTCGCGCAGGTCCCCGAGGACCGCCGCCGCCGCGCGCGCGGGATAGAGGTGGGGCAAATCTTCTATTTCGGCACCAAGTATTCCGAGGCCTTGGGCGCCACCGTCGTCACCCCCGATGGCAGCCGCGTGCCGGTGCATATGGGCAGCCACGGCATTGGCGTGTCGCGCCTGCTGGGCGCGATCATCGAGGCGAGCCACGACGAGCGCGGCATCATCTGGCCCGAAGGTGTCACGCCCTTCCATTGCGGTATCGTGAACCTGAAGCAGGGGGATGCTGCGGCGGATGCGGCGTGTGACAGCCTTTATAAAGCCTTGACCGCCAAGGGGTTGGAGCCACTTTACGACGACCGTACCGAGCGCGCGGGCGCGAAATTCGCCACGATGGACCTGATCGGCCTGCCATGGCGGATTACCGTCGGGCCGCGCGGGCTGGACAAGGGCGTTGTGGAACTGACCTCGCGCCGGACGGGTGACAGCGAAGAGATGTCGCCAGAGGCGGCGGTGGACCGGATCGCGCAGATCTACAGTTAAGCGCCCTGCCCCCATGCCATGCGCGGGGGCCTCGGTCAGTTTGGCAGTGTCAGGATGACCGGCCCGCGCCGCGTGGCGACCACGGTGTGTTCTAATTGCACGACCGGGCTTCGGGGGGTGCTGTAAAGCGTCCAGTCATCACCCGCCACGGTATCGGCCCAAAGCCCGCCACGCGCCAGGAACGGCTCTACCGTCAGAACCATGCCGTGCCGCATACGGCGGCTGTCGCGGCGGGTCGGCCATGTCGGAATCTCCTTGGGCGCTTCGTGCAAGGCGCGGCCAATGCCGTGGCTGGCCAGATTGCGGATCAGCGTATAGCCGCGTTTGCTGGCGAAAGCGCCGATGGCATTGCCGATCCCGGCTATCGGTTTGCCATGCCCGACCTGCGCGATCCCGATCTGCATCGCGCGCTGACCGTCACGGCAGAGCTTCCGGGTGTCCGTAGAAACCGCCCCCAGACAGAAACTCGCCCCGGTATCGGCAAAGAACCCGTCCAGCGAGGCGGATACGTCGATATTGACCAAATCGCCCTCTGCCAGCTTTTGCGGGCCGGGAACGCCATGCGCGACCGCGTCATTGACGCTGATGCAGGTCGCCCCCGGAAAACCGTAGAGCGATTCCGGTGCGGATACCGCGCCGTCGCGTTCCAGCATGGCGCGGCCAATGTCGTCAAGCTCGGACGTGGTCATACCGGGTTCCATGGCCTTGGCCATGCCGTGCAGGGTGCGCGCAACGATCCGTCCGATCTTGCGCAGCGCCTGCAATTCTTCTTCTTGCGAAATGGTCATGCCGTGCCTTTTGCCGCCAGTCGCGCAGCAGTAGCACGAAACGCGCGGCGGGCGCAGCCCGTCACGCCCGTCACCCCATCACCCCGCCTTGCGATCTTCCATCGCTTTGGCAAACCGCTCGAACAGGTAGAAACTGTCTTGCGGGCCGGGGCTGGCCTCTGGGTGGTGCTGGACGGAAAAGACCGGCTTGTCCGCAAGCTGGATGCCGCAATTCGACCCGTCGAACAGCGAGGTATGGGTTTCCACCACGCCCGCGGGAAGGGTCTGCGCATCGACCGCGAAACCATGGTTCATCGAGGTGATCTCGACCTTGCCGGTGGTATGATCCTTCACCGGGTGGTTCGCGCCGTGATGGCCGTGGTTCATCTTGACGGTGTTCGCGCCAAGCGCCAGCGCCAGCATCTGATGGCCCAGGCAGATGCCGAACACGGGCAGATCGGCCTTCAGCACGTCGCGGATCATCGGCACCGCGTATTCCCCGGTCGCGGCCGGGTCGCCCGGCCCGTTGGACAGGAACACGCCATCGGGGTTCAGCGCCAGCACGTCTTCGGCACTGGCGGTCGCGGGCAGCACGGTCACGTCGCAACCCGCGCTGGCCAGGCACCGCAGGATGTTGCGTTTCGCGCCGTAGTCGATGGCGACAACCTTGTGCTGCGGATCGGTCTGGCGGGTGTAGCCCTCGGGCCAGGCCCAGCGCATTTCATCCCAGCGGTAGCTTTGCGCACAGGTCACGTCGCGCGCCAGATCAAGGCCCACCAGCCCTTTCCAGCCGCGCGCCTTGGCGACCAGCGCTTCGATGTCGAACACGCCGTCGGGATTATGCGCCAGCGCGACATGCGGCGCCCCCTGCTGACGGATCGCACGGGTCAGGCGGCGGGTATCGACACCGCCGATGCAGATGCGCCCGCGCCGTTCCAGCCACGCGACAAGCGTTTCCTGCGCGCGCCAGTTCGACGGCGCGGTCGGGTCCCATTTCACCACCATGCCGGCGGCGACGGGATCGGCGGTTTCGTCATCGTCCCCGGTCACGCCGGTATTGCCGATATGCGGGAAGGTGAAAGTCACGATCTGGCCCGCGTAGGACGGGTCGGTCATGATTTCCTGATAGCCGGTCATCGCGGTGTTGAAGCACAGCTCCGCCACGGTCTGACCCGTTGCGCCAAAGCCGCGCCCGTAAAAGATGGTGCCATCGGCAAGCGCAAGGCAGGCCGTGGGTGTGAGTGGCTTTGCACACATTGCGACAGGGACTCCGAGCTGGCTGAATTTGGCGCAAACTATGGGGCGCGACCAAAAGAATCAAGCGAAACCGCAGCAAACAGGAAATGCCAGCAACATGCTGTTTTAAAATACTTTTTATTTCAAGTTGCCGATGCCCCGCCATGCGCCTAAGATGCAATCCTTTGCAAGGAGCAACTCGGGAAGGGGCTCGAAATGTCCATGCGGGACAAGATCACCACCGCGCTGAAAACCGCGATGAAGGCGCGCGACGCCGACCGCTTGGCGGCATTGCGACTTATAAACGCCGCCATCAAGGACCGCGACATTGCCGCCCGCGGTGAGGGCGGGGCCGAGATCTCGGATGCGGAAATCATCTCCGTGTTGACGCGGATGGTCAAGCAGCGCCGCGAATCGGCCCGCGCCTATGAAGAGGCGGCGCGGCTCGACCTGGCCGAAAAGGAAACCGCGGAAATCGCCGTGATCGAGGATTTCCTGCCGCGCCAGATGGATGACAGCGAAATCAAGTCCGCCGTGGATGCCGCCATCACGGAAATCAGCGCCGCCAGCGTACGCGACATTGGCCGTGTCATGGGCGTGCTGAAAACGCGCCATGCGGGCGAGATGGATTTCGCCAAGGCCGGGGCGGCGGTCAAGGCCCGCCTTGGCTGAGCCGACCTCCCTGCTGCACAGCCCGGCGCATCGTGCCGCGCTTGCCGCCGATGCGCGGGCGCTTCTGGCGTTTCACCGCGCCAGCCTGTCGGCGGATGGCAGTTTCGTACCGCTGGGCACGGATGGCACCCGCCACCACGGCGCGGCGCAGGAACTGCATGTCACGACGCGAATGGTGCATTCCTACGCGCTGGGCCAGGCCTGGGGCGCGCCCGATTGTGCCGGGATCATAGAGACCGGGATGCGCGCGCTGTGGACCTGGCACCGCGACCCGGACCATGGCGGCTATGTCTGGGCGGTGCGGGGGCCCAAGGCGCAGGACACGCGCAAACTGGCCTATGGCCATGTCTTCGTGTTGCTTGCCGCCGCCAGCGCGTCGGAGGTCGGGCATGACGACGCGCCGCGCCTGTTGGCCGATATCGCAAGCGTGCTGGAGCGGCATTTCTGGGATGACACCGTCGGACGCCTGCGCGAGGAATTCGCCCGCGAATGGCAGCCCCTGTCGCGCTACCGGGGCATGAATGCCAACATGCACGGGGTCGAAGCTTTTCTGGCCGCGTATGAGGCCACGGGGCAAGAGGTCTGGCTGGACCGTGCGGGCCGTATCCTCGATTTCTTCACGCGCCAGATGGCGGGGGCGCATGACCACCGCATACCCGAGCATTACACGCAGGACTGGCAGGTCGATCCCGCCTACCGGGGCGATCCGGTGTTCCGCCCGCCCGGCACCACGCCCGGACATTCGCTGGAATTCGCGCGGCTGCTGTTGCAGCATTGGGACTTGACGGGCCGCGGCGACGCGACCGCCCTGCCCCGCGCCCGCGCTTTGGTCACGACCGCGCTGGCGGATGCCTGGCTGCCCGATGGCGGGCTGGCCTATACGCTGGCGCCCGGCGGTGCGGTGGACCAGTCGGTGCGGCTGTGGTGGCCCGTGACCGAGGGGCTGGCCGCGCTGGCCATGTTGCAAAAACTGGACCCGCAGCCACAGGACGCCGCCTGGTATGCCCGCCTGAACGCGTTTGCCCGCGCCCATTTCATCGATACGCGTCATGGCGGCTGGCACCCGGAGCTTGGCGCGGATGGTCTGCCCGCCGCCAGTATTTTCAGCGGCAAGCCCGACATATACCACGCGCTACAAGCCGATCTGCTGGCATTGGGTCCGGGTGTCTCGCGGGTTTTCGACGGGTTGCGAACGGTGTCTGAAAGCCAGGCGGACACGTAATAGTGTCGCCCGCGGGCCAATTCCCGCCGATCCCGGCAAGACGCCCCCTTTACCGCCAGCCCCGCCCGGCCCTATAAGGCGCGAAGGAATCCGGCCGGGTCCCCCATATCTTGGGGTCTTGCGGCGCAAACACGGAAATATCGACATGAACCCTTTTGGCAGCCTGTTCACATCCGACATGGCGATCGACCTCGGCACCGCGAACACGCTGGTTTATGTCAAGGGTCGCGGAATTATCCTGAATGAGCCGTCGGTGGTGGCCTATCACATCAAGGATGGGCGCAAGGCGGTGCTGGCCGTGGGCGAGGATGCCAAGCTGATGCTGGGGCGCACCCCCGGCAGCATCGAGGCCATTCGCCCCATGCGCGACGGGGTGATCGCGGATTTCGATGTCGCCGAGGAGATGATCAAGCATTTCATCCGCAAGGTGCATCGCAACACGCTGTTTTCCAAGCCCAAGGTCATTGTCTGCGTGCCCTATGGCGCCACCCCCGTGGAAAAGCGCGCGATCCGGCAGTCCGTGCTGTCGGCGGGTGCGCGGCGCGCGGGGCTGATTTCCGAACCCATCGCGGCGGCCATCGGCGCGGGCATGCCCATCACCGACCCGACCGGCAGCATGGTCGTCGATATCGGCGGCGGCACGACCGAGGTGGCGGTGCTGTCGCTGGGTGACATCGTTTATGCACGCTCGGTGCGCGTGGGCGGCGACCGGATGGATGAAGCCATCGTCAATTTCCTGCGCCGCAACCAGAACCTGCTGATCGGGGACGCCACCGCCGAAAAGATCAAATGCTCCATCGGGACTGCGCGGATGCCCGATGACGGGCGCGGCAAATCCATGCTGGTGCGCGGGCGCGACCTGCTGAACGGCGTGCCCAAGGAAACAGAGATCACGCAGGCCCAAGTGGCCGAGGCGCTGTCGGAAACCGTGACCACCATGTGCGAGGCCGTGATGATCGCGCTGGAAACCACACCGCCCGACCTGGCCGCCGATATCGTGGACCGCGGCGTCATGCTCACCGGCGGCGGCGCGCTGCTGGGCGAGCTGGACCTGGCCTTGCGCGAGCAGACGGGGCTGAGCATCTCGGTCGCCGATGAGGCGCTGAACTGCGTCGCCATCGGCACCGGCAAGGCGCTGGAGTATGAGAAGCAACTGCGCCACGCGATCGATTACGAAAGCTGACAGGTAGGGCTTGGCCTTGGCCAGCGAACGCCAAATGGAAACGGACTACATCCGCCCGCTGCGGCGCATCCTTGTAGGGGTGCTGGCGATCGTGTTGTTGTTGGTGTTCCTGGTCTGGCGGATCGACAGCCCGCGCGTGGAACGCTTTCGCATGGCGGTGATCGACCGGGTCGTGCCATCCTTCGACTGGGCACTGGCGCCCCTCACGCAGGTCGCCGCGCTGGCAGAGGATTTCCAGTCCTATGCGCGGATCATGGAGCAGAACCAACAGCTGCGCCGCGAATTGCAGCAGATGCGCGCCTGGCGCGAGGCGGCGCTGCAACTGGAGCAGCGCAATGCCGAATTGCTTGACCTGAACCAGGTGCGGCTCGACCCGCAATTGACCCATGTGACCGGCGTGGTGCTGACCGACAGCGGCTCGCCCTTTCGCAAGTCGGTGCTGTTGAACGTGGGCACGCGCGACGGGGTCGTTGATGGCTGGGCGGTCATGGACGGGCTGGGACTGGCCGGGCGGATCGCGGGCGTCGGCACCCGCACATCGCGCGTGGTGCTTTTGACCGACAGCGCCAGTGCCGTGCCGGTCATCGTGCAGCCATCGGGCCAGCGCGCCATGCTGACGGGCGATAACAGCGCCTTTCCGCTGTTGGATTTCGTCGAGGACCCCGACGATCTGCGGCCCGGCGACCGGGTGGTCAGTTCCGATGATGGCGGGGTCTTTCCGGCGGGTCTGCTGGTCGGCGAAGTGGTCATGACCCGCGACCGGCGTTTGCGGGTGCGTCTGGCCGCCGATTACGGGCGGCTGGAATTCCTGCGCGTGCTGCGCTCGCGCCCGGTGGAAGAGATCACCTCGACCGGGTCGCTGATCCTGCCACCGGAGCTTGCGCCGCGGACCCCGACGCGTCCGGACCAACAGCCCGCGACCGAGGGCGCTGCGCCCAGGGGTCCAGGCCGGCAACAAGCCCCGGATCAAGGCTCGGACACGGACGGCGTTGACAGCAGCGCGACGGAAACCGGGGCCGACATTTCCGACACCGCGGATGGTTTGCCGCCTGCAATCGTCGCCCCCGCCGTCGCCCCGATCCCGAATGCGGCGCGTTCCGATGGCTGAGCGCAGCCTCTCGGGGCGGGTCTGGTTTGCAGCGGTTTTCCTGGGATTGGGGCTGACAATCGGGTTGCTGCGCCTGTTGCCCCTGCAAGGCCTGGGCGATCCCGCCGCCCAGCCCGGTGAACCGGGACTGACCTGGGCCAGTTGGCCCGCCCCGGATGTGATGCTGGCATTGACAATGGCTTGGGTCGTGCGCCGCCCGGATTTGCTGCCTGCCCCGGTAATCGCGGTTTTCTTCTTTCTGGAGGACGTTCTCATGTTGCGTCCCCCCGGGCTTTGGACGCTGATCGTGCTGGTCACCACCGAATTCCTGCGCCGCCGCAACCCGACCCTGCGCGGTCTGACCTTTTGGCTGGAATACGCCGTGATCGTGCCGCTCATGTTGGCAATGTTCCTGGTTAATCGCATGGTGCTCGGAATTGTGATGGTACCGCAAGCGCCGCTCGGCTTGAGCCTTGCGCAATTTGTCGGCACAGTCGCGATATACCCGGCGGTCGTTGCGTGCCTGCATTACGGGCTGGGCTTGCGCAAACCCGCGACGGGCGAGGTCGATGAACTGGGGCAGAAACTGTGAAACGCTCTGACCGAGACAAGGAACTCAGCCGCCGGATGATAACCCGGCGCGCCCTTGGGTTGGGCGCGATCATGTCCGGGGTCACGGGCACGCTGATGTGGCGGCTGCGCGACATGCAGTTGGACCAGGCCGATGCCTTTCGCCTGTTGGCAGAGGAGAACCGCATCAACCTGCGGCTACTGCCGCCCACGCGCGGGCTGATCCATGACCGCAACGGTGTGCTTCTGGCCAGTAATGAGCAGAATTACCGCGTGGTGATGACGCGCGACGACGCGGGCGATATCGACCTTGTGCTGGCGCGCCTGCAACAGTTGATCGGGCTGGAGGACGACACGCTCGCCCGTGCGCGCGCGGACATGCTGCGCAACCGGCCTTTCGTGCCCGTGACCGTGGCCGAACGGCTGACATGGGAAGACATCAGCCGCGTTGCCGCCAACGCCCCGGCCCTGCCCGGTGTCACGCCCGAGATGGGCCTGTCGCGCCTGTATCCATTGCAAGCCGATATGGCGCATGTCGTCGGCTATGTCGGCCCGGTCTCGGACCGCGATCTTGCCGGAGAGGAACGCCCCGATCCAGTGCTGTTGATCCCGCGTTTCCAGATCGGCAAGACCGGGGTGGAGCGCGCCGAGGAAAGCCGCTTGCGCGGCAAGGCGGGCTCGCAACGGGTGGAAGTGAATTCCGTTGGCCGCGTCATGCGCGAGCTGGACCGTGTCGAGGGCGAACAGGGCGAGAACATGCACCTGACGATCGACGCGCGATTGCAGAATTACGCGCTGGAGCGGCTGGAAGGGCAAAGCGCGGCTGCCGTGGTGCTCGACGTGAACACGGGTGACATCCTGGCCGCGGCCTCTGCCCCCAGCTATGATGCGAACCTGTTCGTACGTGGCATTTCCAGCAAGGATTACAATGGACTGCTGGAAAACGAGTATCGCCCGCTGGTCAACAAATGCGTGCAGGGTATGTATCCGCCGGGGTCCACCTTCAAGATGGTGACGGCGCTGGCCGCGCTGGAGGCCGCCGAAACCGATGGCCGCGAGCGGGTGTTCTGCCCCGGCCACATGGATGTGTCGGGCAACCGCTTTCACTGCTGGAAACGCGCGGGCCATGGCCGGGTCGATCTGGTGTCCGCCTTGGCCGAAAGCTGTGATGTCTATTTCTACGAAATGTCGCAGCGCTGCGGGATCGACCGCATCAACGCCATGTCCGAACGGCTGGGGCTGGGCCTTCGCTACGACCTGCCGATGACCTCTGTCGCGTCCGGCCTGAACCCGTCGCGCGAATGGAAGAAGCGTAGCCGCGACGCCGATTGGCGCATCGGCGACACGGTCAACGTGTCGATCGGCCAAGGCTATGTGCTGACCACGCCGATGCAACTGGCGGTCATGACCGCGCGGCTGGCGAGCAATCGCGCCGTGCTGCCGCGCTTGCTGCGCGACCCGCTGGAACGCAGCCTGCCCGAGGCCGCAAGCCTTGATCTGCGCCCCGAATGGCTGGAGATGGTACGCCGAGGCATGACCCGCGTGGTCAACGACCGGCGCGGCACCGCCTATTCGTCGCGCGTGGTGGACCCGACCATGGCGATGGCGGGCAAGACCGGCACCAGCCAGGTATTCCGGATCACCCAGGCAGAGCGGGACAGCGGCATCCGGCGGCAGGAGGACTTGCCGTGGAACCGGCGCAACCACGCCTTGTTCGTCAATTATGCCCCGATTGACAATCCGCAGGTGGCCGTTGCGGTCATCGTGGAGCATGGCGGCGGCGGGTCCACGGCGGCAGCCCCCATCGGGCGCGACATTCTGCTGGCGGCGCTCAATGAGGGGCGCCCGCCCCTGGCGGCCTATCCCACCTCGCAACGCAACCGCATCAGTGCCGAGCAATCAGAGATGGATGACCGTCTGCGCGATTTGCGGTCATTCCGGGTCAGCCGCGCGTGAGCTACCTTGAATACAACACCCAGCGTATGCCACGCGGCGCGGCCAAGATGCTGCATCTGAACTGGGCGCTGGTGGTGCTGCTGGTCGCCGTGGCCTGCTACGGGTTCGTCATGCTCTACTCGGTCGCGGGCGGCAGCGCGCAGCCCTGGATGCAACCACAGATGCAACGGTTCGGTGTCGGACTGCTGCTGATGATCGCGGTCGCCATGATCCCGATCTGGTTCTGGCGGTCGATGTCGGGGCTGGCCTATTGTGTGACCGCGCTGCTGCTGCTGGGTGTGGAATTCTTCGGCGCGGTCGGCATGGGCGCGCAACGCTGGCTGGAAATCGGCCCCTTGCGGCTGCAACCGTCGGAACTGGCCAAGATCACCACCATCATGGCGCTGGCCGCCTTCTACGACTGGGCCGATATGAAGAAAATTTCGCGGCCCGCCCATGTGTTTGCCGCCGCGGTGATCGTACTGCTGCCGGTGCTGCTGGTGGTGCGCCAGCCCGATCTTGGGACGGCGCTGCTGATCGCGGCGGCGGGCGGCGCGGTGATCTTCGCGGCAGGCGTGCACTGGGGCTATTTCGCGGGCGTTATCGGATCGGCCATCGGGTTGGTTGTGACGGTCGTCAGCTCGCGCGGGACCGAGTGGCAGTTGCTCAAGGATTACCAATACCGCCGGATCGACGCGTTTCTGGACCCGACGCTGGACCCGTTGGGCGCGGGCTATCACATCAACCAGGCGATGATCGCGTTGGGGTCGGGTGGCTGGTCGGGACGCGGCTTCATGGAAGGCACGCAATCACGGCTGAATTTTTTGCCCGAAAAGCACACCGATTTCATCTTTACCACCCTGGCAGAGGAATTCGGCTTTATCGGCGCCGGGTCATTGCTGGTTTTGTACCTTATGATCCTCGGGTTTTGCCTGCTGACGGTGCTGCGCAGCTCGAACCGGTTCGCGGCCCTGCTGGCGATCGGGGTCACGGCAAATTTCTTTCTGTACTTCGCGGTCAATACCGCCATGGTCATGGGGTTGGCCCCGGTCGTCGGCGTGCCCTTGCCGCTTATCAGCTATGGCGGCTCCGCGATGATGGTGCTGATGGTCGCCTTCGGGCTGCTGCAATCGGCGCATGTCCACCGACCACGGTTGCCGACATGACCCTGGCAGTGCTGCTGGCCGCGGGGGACGGCGTGTTCGACGAGTACAACCACGCGCTGCACGCGGCCTTTGCCCAGCACGGGCTGACCGCCACGCTGGTGCAGGACGCGCCCCCCGAAACCGTGGACTACATCGTCTACGCCCCGTCCAGCCCGTTGCAGGATTTCACGCCCTTCACCCGCTGCCGCGCGGTCCTGAGCCTGTGGGCCGGGGTGGAACGGATTGTCGGCAACCCGACGCTGACGCAGCCATTGGCCCGCATGGTCGATCCCAGCCTGACACGGGGCATGGTTGAATATGTCTGCGGTCATGTGTTGCGTTATCACCTGGGGTTGGACACGCCCGCGACGACATGGGCCCCGGTTGTGCCCCCCCTGGCGCAAGACCGCCATGTGGGCCTGCTGGGGCTGGGGGCGCTGGGGTGCGCCTGCGCCGAGGCGCTTGTGCAGCTTGGCTTCAACGTGAGCGGCTGGTCGCGCAGGCCACGCGAGATCGCGCGTGTCGACTGCCAAAGCGGGCCAGAGGGGCTGAACGCTGTGCTGGCACAGTCCGACATCCTCGTGACGCTGTTGCCCGACACCCCGGCGACCGCGAACATCCTGAACGCGACAACGCTCGCCCGGCTTCCCCAAGGCGCGCGGATCATCAATCCGGGGCGCGGCACGCTGATCGACGACGCGGCCCTTCTGGCCATGCTCGACAGTGGCCATATTGCCGCCGCCACGCTGGACGTGTTCCGCACCGAACCCTTGCCGCCGGAGCACCCGTACTGGGCGCATCCGCGCGTGACCGTGACGCCGCATATCGCCGCCGCCACGCGCCCGGATACCGCGTCCGACGTGATCGCGCAGAATATCGCGCGGGTCGAGGCGGGCCGCCCCCTGATGCACGAAGTGTCCAGAAAAGCGGGATACTAGGCATGT
>JAAAPG010000154.1 GCA_009908405.1 Alphaproteobacteria bacterium
GGCCGCCGCGAGGCGTTCTTTCTTGTCGGCGGCTTCATGGCGCTGTGGATCATCGGCTATGGCGCGGTGCAGGCCCTTGCGCCCAAGCTGCTGGGCGGCCCCGCGCAATCCGAGGACGCGATCACCGCCAAGGCCATTTTCTGGGCCGGGCTGCTGGTGCCCATCCCCTTTGCCTTGGCGCTGGCGGTCTGGCTGGCGGGCAGCCCCGCGCCATGGCTGACGGCGACGCTCGTCGCCGGGCTATTGCTCTTCGGTTTTGTCTTTGCGGTGAATTCCTCGGTGCATTCCTACCTGATCCTGGCCTTTGGCGCGGCAGACCGCATCACCCGCGATGTGGGGTTCTACTACATGGCCAATGCCAGCGGGCGACTGGTCGGCACGTTCCTGTCCGGGGCCAGCTACCAGATCGGCGGCTTGGCACTATGCCTGGCCACGGCGGGCGGCATGGCACTGGCAAGCTGGCTTGCGGCGCGGCGATTGGCCTAACCACGCCCGATATAGGGCATCTTGGTGGCCATAACCGTCATGAACTGAACATTGGCATCCAGCGGCAAGCTGGCCATGTGCAATACCGAACTTGCGACATGCGCCACGTCCATAACAGGCTCTGCCCGAAGCGATCCATCCGCTTGCGGGACGCCTCGGGCAAAGGCATCCGTCATCTCTGACGCGGCATTGCCGATGTCGATCTGTCCGCAGGCAATATCATGCTTGCGCCCATCCAGTGACAGCGTTCGCGTCAGCCCCGTGATGGCGTGCTTGGTCGTGGTGTAGGGCACCGATCCCACGCGCGGCACATGCGCGGAAATGGAACCGTTATTGATGATCCGCCCACCCTTCGGGTCTTGCGCGCGCATCATCGCGAAGGCCCCGCGCGCGACCAGGAACGCCCCGTCAAGGTTCACCGACACCACGCGCCGCCAATCATCCCAGGAAATATCGGCGATCTCGGTTGCAGGCAGGCCGCGTCCGGCATTGTTGAACACCACATCCAGCCGCCCGAAGCGCGCCTGAATGGCGGCGAACAGCGCGTCCACCTGCGCGGGGTCCGACACGTCGCAAGGCTGGACAAGCGCGCGATCGGGCGCGATCCGCGCGACAGACGCCAGTTTGTCCTGCCCGCGTGCGGCAAGAACCACGCTGTGCCCCGCCGCCAAAAACGCCTCTGCGCAGGCGCGGCCAATACCTTGGCTTGCGCCGGTAATCAGAACGATCTTATGGCGTGTCATGTCCCGTTTCCTCCTGGGCTACCCGGCGCCGATCAAAACCGTCTTGCCGCACGGTTGTCAAACCTCTGCGACCTGCTGCCCAGGCGGTGTGACACCTGCATCAGTCGAGACTGCAAAACCCGCATCACCCATAGCCCCGGCGGCGCCGGACCCGGCCGTTATCGGGCCAAGTCGGCTGCCAGACATGACAGGATTGGCATCTGCGCAGCCCGCGGGAAGCACGGCATCGAGCAGCGCATACGTCCGGTTGGCACCAGGTCATGTCACGCCCAGACCGGCGCCATATGCGTGCAGGGAAAACCGAACATTGCCCATGGCGGACATGGTCCATGCCGATAGGGTTCGGGCCGAATTGACTGATGCTTTGCCCCGGCGGGGCCTGTTGCGCCAAGATCTCTTCCGTCGGGCCCGATCCGACCTGCATGTAGACGCGGGGAACCTTTGGCCCGGTGCCTGAGCGTGGCACACGCAAAGGCATCTCGATCGGCCTGCAGGGCCTGTTCGACGTGATACCTTGGGTCAAGTAGACGTCATCACCATGGGCTGTCGGCCAGGGTTTGGAATTGAAGGTATGATTGCCTTGGTTGCATTTTGCGCCCGAACGGCCGAGGTCAGCGGTTCCAGCGATCCCGTCACCAACAGCATCGGTGCCGTTCGTCGCAGCCAGGCCGGGGGCTTGCGGATTGCCGGGAGCTGCAGCTTGAATTCCCGTCTCTCATGTCAGGATGACGGGATCGACCAGCGCCATCTCGGGAAACCCGGCAAGCCCGAAAAGAAAACGGCCAAGCAAACGCGGAGAGCCAAGGCGGCGCTTGATCCGGTGCGGCGCTGGCCCGTCCGCGCATCAGTTGATCCTTGCGCGCACGCGAATGGTGGCCTTTCCCCCATCGCCATCCGTGATCGTGAGGGTGCAAACCCCGCCGGAACAGGACAGATCATCCGTTGGTGTGTTTGCCCAGCCACTCGGAAGAGTGTGCACCGCGGTTACGGTGTCGGACAAGTCATCGACAAGGCCGACATTCGTGGCTGCTGCCACGCCGTCATTGGCAAGGGTGGTCACATATTCGACACAGGCCCCGGATTGGCCACGGGCAGGGCGAGGTCTTCGGGGGCGTCGGCGTCGAAGACGTCACGATCGCTGCCATCCTCGGAAAATACCGATACGGTTTTGGATGCGCCGAGGTATGCGGCTGTCCAGTTCTTCCGACGCATCGAAGCGCGAGACCGTCACAAGCCGCACCGTCCGGGAATGCAGGATCACATCGGCACGGCTCAGCTGAT
>JAAAPG010000032.1 GCA_009908405.1 Alphaproteobacteria bacterium
ATGTACACTTCCGGGTGGCCGAAGAACCACAGGATGTGCTGATACAGAACCGGGTCACCCCCGCCCGACGGGTCGAAGAAGGTGGTGCCGAAGTTTCGATCCGTCAGCAGCATGGTGATCGCGCCGGCCAGGACCGGCAGCGCCAGCAGGATCATCCACGCGGTGATGAAGATCGACCACGCGAACAGCGGCACCTTGAACAGGGTCATCCCCGGTGCGCGCATGTTCAGGAAGGTGGTGATGATGTTGATCGCGCCCAAGATGGACGATGCACCCGACACGTGGACCGCGAAGATCGCAAGGTCCATCGAGTAGCCGGATTCATTCACCGACAGCGGCGGATACAGCACCCAGCCCACGCCGGACCCAAGCTGGCCATTGCCGCCCGGCGACAGGACAGATGCCACGGCCAGCGCGGAACCCGCCACGAACAGCCAGTAGGACAGGTTGTTCAGGCGCGGAAACGCCATGTCCGGCGCGCCGATCTGCAACGGCATGAAATAGTTGCCAAAGCCGCCGAACAGCGCCGGGATCAGCACGAAGAACATCATCAGGATGCCATGCGCCGTGATCAGCACGTTCCAGATATGCCCGTTCGGGGTGCAGTTTTCCTGCGCGGTAAAGCTTGCGCCTTCCATGCACATGTATTGCACGCCCGGTTCCATCAGCTCCATCCGCATGTAGACCGTGAAGGCCACCGCGATGAACCCGACGATGCCGGAGGTGAACAGGTAAAGGATACCGATATCCTTATGATTGGTGGACATGAACCAGCGGGTAAAGAACGAGCGGTTGTCCTCGTGCCCGTGGTCATGGGTGGCTGCGTCGGCCATAGGCTACTCCAGTTCCCGTTTCCTGCCGCGCTTGGTGGCGGCTCGTTGCAGGTGCACCCGGCCAGTGCCGTGCGCCCGATTCTGGTCCGCGCACCCCAATTTGGCATGGCGCGGCATACCATGCTTTTAGAATGTGTCTTTTCACGAAGCAACGCGCGATGTGACGCATATTCAAGTTTTTTGATCTACATCAAGCTCATCTGGCTTCGCGATGCAGCCTGCCTCCGGGCCGCTTGGCCGAATCAGGACTTGAATGTCGTCTCGAATCCGCGCCGCAAGGCCGCGTCCAGATCATCCATCGTCACCGGCAATCCCAGATCCACAAGGCTGGTCACGCCGTGCCCGCGAATGCCGCAGGGCACGATTCCGTCGAAATGCGACAGGTCGGGTTCAACGTTGATGGATATGCCGTGAAAGCTGACCCAGCGGCGCAAGCGGATGCCGATGGCGGCGATCTTGTCCTCGCGCGCGGTGCCGTCGGGCAGCGGGGTTTTTTCGGGACGTTCGATCCAGACACCGACCCGACCGGGGCGGATATGGCCGACCAGGCCGAATTCGGCGAGCGCCGCGATGACCCAGGCTTCAAGATCCCGCACGAAACACCGAACGTCGCGACCACGCTGCCCCACGTTCAGCATGACATAGGCCACCCGTTGGCCGGGGCCGTGATAGGTGTATTGCCCGCCGCGCTTGGACGGGTAGACCGGGAAGCGGTCGGGCTGGGTCAGGTCCGCAGGGCGGGCCGAAGTTCCAGCCGTGTACAGCGCCGGGTGTTCCACCAGCCAGATGCACTCTTCCGCCGCGCCGCGCGCAATCGCTTCGGCCCGCGCCTCCATGAAGGTGCAGGCGTCTGCATAATCGGTCAGCCCGTCCGACGTGATCCAGTCGACCATTCTGTTACCGGGGCAAAAGCCCCGCCTCCTTGACCTTGGACATGTTGGCGCGGCTGACGGGTATGTCGGTGCCCGTGGTCAGTGTCAGGATCGCCCGGTCGCCATCGCGCCGCGCCGCGCGGACCGCATTGAACGCCACCCAGTGCGAGCGGTGGACCTGTGCGCCGCGCAGATCGCCGACCTCGCGCATCGCATCGGACAGGCGCATCAAAAGCATCTCTGTTCCGTTCGACGTGTGGACCTTTACATAGTGATCCTCGACCGACAGGGCCAGAAGCGCACCGCGTTTTTCCAGCGGCACGCGCTGCAAGATCGTGGGCGGCGCTGGCCGCACGGGCGTGGCGCCGGTGTGCTGGCGGGTGACATAGGCAATGGCCAGCGTCACCACCATGGCCACCCCGGCCACGTTCCCGACAAACCCCGGCAGCGCGTCCGGAGCGGGCACAAAGCCAAGCGCCAGGGCGTTCACGCCAAGCACAACCCCCGCAACAGCCAACCCGGTCGTCACCCCCGCCAGCCCCATGCGCAGCGCAAAGGGCCAGGGCGGCAGCACGGCGCGCAGCCATGTCACGACCAGACTGCCCGCGCCGTAGGTCGCGGGCACGATCAGCGCCCAGTAGCCGAACCGGGGCAGGGGGCGCAGCAGGTCGGATGTGCCGTAAGGGCCGATCAGCGCGAGGATCAGCGCAACCGCCCCCATGGCCACCAGCGTGGCCGGGTGGCGCAGGTGGTCGCGCCATTCACGAAGCGCGGATTGCGGTCTGGCGTCACTCACGAAGCGGTCCTTGTTGCTGCCGAATGCGGGCTTGGGCGGGGAACACCGCTCTGGCAGTCCATAGCGCAGCAAATCCCGAACGCCAATTCCCGTGAAAGGCACACCATGACCCTCTCCCCTCTCCTGACCGCCGCGCCCGTCATCCAGCTGCACGCCGTCGCTGGCCTTCTTGCCATACTGCTCGGCCCGTTTGCACTGTATCTGCGCTCCGGCACGAGGCTGCACAAAGCCGCCGGGTATATCTGGGTCAGTGCCATGGCCGTGCTGGCGCTGTCGTCTTTCGGCATTCACAGCTTTGCCGTGATCGGGCCGTTCAGCCCGCTGCACGGTCTGGCGCTGGTCACGCTGTGGTCCCTATATGAAGGTATCCGGCGCGCCCGCGCCGGGCAGATCTCGATCCATCGGCGTGTGTTTCACAACCTGTACTGGTTTGGCGTCATGGTGGCGGGGGTGTTCAACTTCCTGCCGGGCCGCGTGATGAACCGTGCATTGATGCCGGATATGCCAGAGCTGGGGTATGCCCTGATCGCGTTCGTGTTGAGCATTGCCGTCTTCCTTGTGCTGCGCCCAAGGGTGCAAGGCTTTTGGCGACGCCATGCGCTTCGGACGCAATAACGCTCAGATGCGCTGAACTTTTCGTTACCAGCTTCGTGCAACCTGAGGTAACCTTCGAGAATCATGCGCAGGAGAAAATTATGTTCGGAAAAATCAGTTTGGCGGCGGCCCTGTCGCTTGGCGTGGCAACCTTCCCCATGGAGCAGGCCCGCGCGCAGGACGGGCTTGTCGGCGGTATCATTGGCGGCATCATCGGCGGGGCAATTTCCAATGGCCAGCGCAAATCGCAACCCCAGCGCACGCAACGGGTGGTGCGCTCGCGCCCGACAGTCAGTTCGGCGCAGCGTGAGCAGAACCGTTCCGTGCAAACCGCGCTGAACCATTTCGGCTGGAACGTGGGCAGCGCGGATGGTGTTCTGGGCCGCAAATCGCGCGAAGGCGCATCGCAGTATCAGGCCTTCGCGGGTTTCTCCGCAACGGGCAGGCTGACGGATTTCGAGCGGAACATCCTGCTGACCGCCCATCAGAGAGCTGTTACAGGCGGGCCGCAGGTGGCGCAGACCGTATCGACCCATCCGCAGGGAATGCGCGGGCTGGTCCTTGTGGTGCGCGACGAAATGTCGGGCCGCAGCCCGGCGCGCAGCGCGGGCAATTACGGCTTGCCTGCCCCGGTGGCGACGGCGGTGGACGAGATCGCAGCGTCCTCGGACCCGAATGCCGAACAACTGGTGCAGCGCGCGGGTTTCATTCAACTGGCCGATATGAACGGCGACGGGCGCACCGATTATATCATTGATACATCGGTGACCGGCTCTGCGTTCTGGTGTTCGGCGCAGGCCTGCACGGTGCAGGCGTTCCTGTCGACGCCCGATGGCTATGTCCGAAACGATTTCCAGGCATTCAACGTGACCCCCGCCATGTTCACCTGCACGCGCGGAACGTGCGACCTGGACAAGTCCGACGCGCCCGTCAGCGTGGCGGCCCCCGCCGCGCCGAAGGCGCCCGCGCAACCTTCGCCCACGACAGAGGTGGCCCTGTCCGTCCCCTCGGCGCAGCCTGCCGGGCGCAACCCGGATGCAGGGCAAACCGCAGATGCCGCGGCCCCCGCGATCCCGAATTTCTTCGGAGGCGGTCAGGCGACGCGCTCGCTGGCGTCGCATTGCAACAAGGTCAACCTGTTGACCAACGCCAATGGCGGCTTCGCCACGATGGAGTCGATGGATGACCGGGCCATCGTGATCGCGGAGCAATTCTGCCTGGCGCGCACCTATGCCATGGCGGATGGTGAAGAGCTGATCGCCAAGGTGCAGGGCGCGACCCCGGACCAGATCGCGGCGCAATGCGCGGGCTTTGCCCCCAGCCTGCAACCCCATGTCAGCGCATTGTCGGTCAAATCGCGTGACGAGGTGATGCGCGATGTCGGCAGCTTCATCCTGCAAACCGGCATGAACCCCGAGCAGCTTGGGGCGACCGCGCGAATTTGTCTGAGCGTTGGTTACAAGCAGGATGACATGGGTCTGGCGATCGGGTCCGGCCTGTTGCTGGTCGCGATGGGGGAACGCGCCTATGGCGAGTTGATGGGCCACCACCTGGCCGAAGGCTTTGGCGCGTCGCAGCGCGATGACCTGTCGCTGGCCTGGTATGAACACGGTTTGGACCCGGCAAAAACCGCCGTGTTCGCGCCCATGCAGCCGGAACGCGACGACTTGCTGCGTGCGGCGGTTTTCGAAGATGACGCGCCTGCCGCCGAAGACGCGCCAGCGACTGCCCTGCCGGTGTTCAGTCTCGAATAATCCGGGTCGCCCCGCGCGGACCGATAAGGACAGCAACGCGGCCCCGGCGGGCCGCGTTTTTTGTGTTGCGGCCCGTGGACCATTGTTTTTGCTCTTTTCAACGCAGGGGGAAGCGATTATCAGGCTGTTACCAACCACGTGCGGTCGTGGCGGAATTGGTAGACGCGCAGCGTTGAGGTCGCTGTGGGGTAACTCCCGTGGAAGTTCGAGTCTTCTCGACCGCACCATTTTTCCCGACATGGACAACACGGCGCAGCGATTTTGGTCGCCGTATGAGCGTGCCTTATCCTTGGCATTGATGCGCATGAAAAAAGGCGCGCCAGTCGACGCGCCTTTTCCCGATCCAGCTTGGTTTGCCTTATTGCGGCGACATACCCCGCATCCGCTCACCACGGCGGCGCAGCAGTTCCACCACCGTCAGCAGCGCGATCGAGATCAACACGAGAATCGTCGCCACCGCGAGGATGGTCGGGCTGATATCCTCGCGGATACCCGACCACATTTCGCGCGGGATGGTGCGTTGCTCGACACCGGCCACGAACAACACGACGACGATCTCGTCGAATGAGGTGATGAAGGCGAAGAGCGCGCCGGATATCACGCCCGGCAGAATCAGCGGCATGGTGATCTTGAAGAAATTGGTGGTGGGCGAGGCGCCGAGATTGGCCGCCGCGCGGGTCAGTGATTGGTCGAACCCCACCAGCGTTGCCGTAACCGTGATAACCACGAAAGGTGTGCCAAGCGCCGCATGCGCCAGCACAACGCCGAAGAAGGTCTGCGCGATGTTGATCTGCGAGAAGAAGAAGAACATCCCCGCCGCCGAGATAATCAGCGGCACGATCATGGGTGAAATCAGGACGCCCATGATAAGGCCCTTGGCGGGCATTTCGGCGCGCGACAGGCCAAGTGCAGCCAGGGTGCCCAAGCTGGTGGACAGCACCGTCGCCGCAATGCCGATGGCAAAGGAGTTGCGGATCGAGCGCATCCAGCCTTCGTCGCCCAGGAAATCCTCATACCAGCGAAGGCTGTAGCCTTCGGGGTTCAGGGTCAGCATTTCACGGGTAAAGGTGAAATAGGGCTGCGCGTTGAAGCTGAGCGGGATCATGATGAGGATCGGCGCCAGCAGGAAGAAGAAGATCGCGAAGCAGATCACGCGGAACGCGTAGTGCCAGACCTTGTCCTTGGCGGTGTAATAGGCCGGAAGTGACATGCGCGCCCCCTTATCCGAATTTCAGGCTGTCGGTGCCGACAAGCTTGTTGAACAGCCAGTACAGGATCAGCACGCTAACCAGCAGCATGGACCCCAAGGCCGCGGCCAGACCCCAGTTCAGGGACGATTGAATATGCCGCGCGATCTCGTTCGAAATCATCCGGCCGGACTGCCCACCCACAAGTGCCGGCGTGATGTAATAGCCGATCGAGATGATGAAGACGAGCACACCGCCTGCCGCGATCCCGGGCAATGTCTGCGGGAAGTATACCCTTCGGAACGCGGTTGTCGGCGTCGCCCCAAGGCTCTTTGCCGCGCGGACATAGCTGGGCGGGATGGTTTTCATCACCGAATACAGCGGCAGCACCATGAACGGCAGCAGAATATGCGTCATTGCGATGATCGTGCCGGTCATGTTGTAAATCATGCTTATTCGATTGTCATCGCCGATCAACCCGATACTTACCAGCATTTCATTAATCACCCCTTGCCCCTGCAACAGCACGATCCAGGCGCTTGTGCGCACCAGAAGCGACGTCCAGAAGGGCAGGAGCACCGCGATCATCAGCAGGTTGGCTTTGCTCATCGGCAGGCTGGACAGGTAATAGGCAATCGGAAAGCCAAGCGCGAAGGTCATGAACGTGATGACCACGCTCATCGCGAATGTGCGTCCGAACAAGGCGACATAGATGCGCCGGTTTTCATCGGCCCGCACGATTTCGTTGTTCTCATCATATTCGGCATCGACCGCGGCAAGGTAGTAGGATGCCGTCAAAGGTCGGCCTTCGCGTTCGATGATACGCCAGATCTCGGTGTCGCGCCACAGGCGGTGCGCATCCATGAACGCGTCTTTGAACGGCGCTTCGAATTCGTCGACATTGCGTGACGTGCGCGAAATGGCCCCGCGCGCAGCCGACACTTCGTAGTTCAAACGCACGGCAAGCGGGCCGATCTTCTGCTCCAGCCGGGGCAATTCCTCGTCGGCCATCATGTCTTCGTAAAGCGCGCGATAGACCGCTTCGCTTGGCAGGTCTTCGCCGTTCCAGTCTTCCAGTGCGACCAGCGTGCGGGGCAGGGCATCTATCACGGCGGGGTTGTCAACAGATCGCCACATCATCTGCACGATGGGGAAGGCGAAAAAGATGACGATGAAGGCCAGCAATGGCGCGACAAGCCCGAAGGCGGTCAGCTTGCGGCGGCGGTTGGCGCGGTCCAGCGCGGCGCGCAACGGGCGGCCATCCGAGGTCAGCAAGCGGCCCTTGCTGTCCGTCTCGTTTCCGATTGCGACGTCATTGCCCGATGCGTCAGACATTGCCATGGCTTCATCCTTCAGGGAATTCGGGGAAAAGGCCCAAAGGCCGAAAAAGGGCGCGCGGGGTCCGCGCGCCCTTCAAGGTGCTTCAGATCACTGGAGCATCCAGTTTGCGAAACGCTCGCGCAGCTCGTCGCCATAGTCGGCCCAGAAGTCGTTATCCAGGACGATCGGCGCATAGTAGTTGTCGGGCGCGCTGGGCATATGCGGTGCCATCGGGATACCCAGATCGGCATGGTCGCCAACCAGCGGCGCCGAGGACGCACGTGCCGGGCCATAGCTGATATACTTGGCCTGGTCCGCCAGCCGCTGCGTGTCGGTGGCGAAATACAGGTAGTCCATCACGGCGTCGACATTGTCGCCCTGGGCGGGCACGACCCAGCCGTCCCACTCCACGATCTGGCCATCCCAGATGATCGCGGCATCCATGTCTTCGACCTGGATCGCGTTGAACATGCGCCCGTTATAGCCGGTTGCAAAGGCAACCTCGCCATCCGCCAGAAGCTGCGGGGCCTGCGCGCCTTCCGTCCAGAAAATGATGTCGTCCTTGATCGTGTCCAGCTTGGCGAAGGCACGGTCCACACCTTCGGGCGTTGACAGCACGTCATAAACGTCCTCCGGCGCGACGCCATCGGCGTAGAGCGCCCATTCCAGGTTCGTGCCCGGACGGTCTTGCAGGGCACGCTTGCCGGGGAAGTTCTCGGTGTCGAACAGGTCCTCGATGGAATCCGGTTGCTCGCCCTCGAACGCGCCCGGACGCGCCGTCAGCACGGTGGAATACAGGATCTGCGGGATGAAGCAGTCACCAAGACTGCCCGGCAGAAAGTCCTCGCTCGCGGGGGTGCCGTCTGGCGCGGGTGCCAGCACTTCGTCATGGTCGATTTCCATGATGATGCCTTCGTCGCAAGCAAGCTGGGCGTCGGACGGCAGCATGTCGACCAGGTCCCAGGTCACGTTGCCCGCTTGGCTCTGGGCGCGCAGACCGGCCAGCGCGTTGGCCGAACCGTCGTCATTGACGATGGTCACGTCGGGGTTCGCAGCCATGTAGGGTTCGTGATAGGCGCGCTGCTGGCTCTCGGTGTAGGCGCCGCCCCAAGACACCACGGTCAGCGACGTTTCCTGCGCTCCGGCACTCAGCGCCAAGACGCTTGCAGCCGAACTCAGCGCAATCAATTTCAACTTGTTAGTCATTCGTAACCTCCTAGGTTGTGAACGTTATCGGTCGTTGCCGATACGCTTTGTTGCAAGCCCGTCCCTCGGGTTATGCAGCTTTTGGCCGAGCCGGATCAACTATGATCCAGCGCGCGGCAATCTTTCGGCATCCAGCCGATTTCGATCATGTCACCCGGCTTGTGGCGCACCTGGTCGGGCGCGTTGCGGGTCTTCATGATGAAATTCTCGTTTCCGGCCACTTTCAGGCGCGTGCGGAAAACGTCACCCATGTAGATGAATTCCAGCACCTTGGCCTTGATCGTGTGCGCGTCACCGTCCAGACGGTCCCTGTTGGCTTCGACCCGTTCAGGGCGGATCGACACGGTGGTGCGTTGGCCGACCTCGGACACGTTCACCGGCTTGGCGTCGATCAACTCGCCGCCGTCCAGTTCGATCACGCAATGTTCGCCCTTGATCTCTTTCACCACGCCATCCAGCGTGTTGTTCTCACCGATGAATTGCGCCACGAAGCTGTTCTTGGGTTCTTCGTACAGCACATCGGGCGGATCAAGCTGCTGAATGCGACCGTCGTCGAACACCGCCACGTTGTCGGACATGGTCAGTGCTTCGGTCTGGTCATGCGTCACGTATACCGTGGTGATGCCCAGCTCATGCGCAAGGCGCGTGATTTCGAACTGCATATGCTCGCGCAGCTGTTTGTCCAGCGCGCCCAGGGGTTCGTCCATCAGCACCAGCTCCGGTTCGAACACAAGCGCGCGCGCCAGGGCGATACGCTGCTGTTGACCACCTGACAACTGCGCGGGGCGGCGATTCATGAAATCGCCCATCTGCACCATGTCGAGCGCGCGCTTGATCTTGGTCTCGCGGTCGGACTTGCCCAGCCCGCGCACTTCCAACGGAAAGGCCAGGTTCTCGCCGACCGTCATGTGCGGAAACAACGCATAGTTCTGGAACACCATGCCGATGCCGCGTTTATGTGGCGGGACCGAGTTGATCGGCTTGCCGTCGAGCAGGATTTCACCGTTCGTGGCGGTTTCAAACCCGGCCAGCATCATGAGGCAGGTGGTCTTGCCAGACCCCGACGGCCCCAGCATGGTCAGGAATTCGCCTTTGCCAACCGCTAGGTTGAGATCCTTTACGACCAGTGTTTCGCCATCGTAACTCTTCTGAACTTTGTCGAATACGACGAAGCCATCCTGCGGTGCAGATGCGCTCACGTTTATCTCCCTGTGTGGACCGGCGGTGCTCCGCTCTTTTCCTAGCAAGAGTAAACCGAACCGGGTTTGGCTTTGCAACCGATAACTTGAATTTGGTCGCTGAAGGCCCGTTTTCAGGCTGTTGTTCTGTACATTCTGAGCATTCAGGCCAAATCGACTTGAAAATACGAGATTTTGGATAAAAATCTGTCACAAGGCTGCTGAATGTCTTGGCAGCGAAGCGCGAATTGCAGACCTGCGAAACCATGGCACGGGCGCGTTTTTCATCGCGACGTGCCCGGTCGGAACCACCGCCGGGCACGCTGTCAGCCGCGTTTACAACCCCTTGGCGCGATAGCTGTCCGCCACTTTCGTGATCGACACGATGAACGCCGCGGTCCGCAAATCGCGCACATCCTTGCGGCGGTGCCATTCTTCCGAGATTGCCTGGTAGGCCGTGCGCATCGTGTCATCCAGCCCCGAGCGGACGAGCTGTAGTTCATCCGCGCCTTGCAGGTATTTCTTCTTGAAATCCGGCGCCAGCTCCCAGCCCAGCCCCTTGTCTTCGGACAGGCGTTCCAACTCGCGCACAAGGGCCATGGCATGGGCTTCCTCGTTGCGGCGTTGCATCCGCCCGAAACGGATATGCGACAGGTTCTTGACCCATTCGAAATAGGACACCGTCACACCGCCCGCATTGGCATAGAGATCGGGGATGATGACCACGCCTTTCTCGCGCAGGATGTCATCGGCGCCGGCGGTTATGGGGCCATTGGCCGCTTCGATAATCAGCGGCGCGTGGATACGGTCGGCATTGTCGCGGTTGATGACGCCTTCCAGCGCGGCCGGGACCAGGATATCGCAGTCGTGTTCCAGAAGGGCCGCGCCGTTGGGTGTGAATTCCGCCCCGGGAAACCCTTTTACCCCGCCATGTTGCTTGATCCAGTCGCGCACCGCGTCCGGGTCCAACCCGGTTTCATTCAGGATCGCGCCGTCGCGTTCGATGATCCCGATGATCCGGGCGTCGTCTTCCTCGCGCAGGAACTTGGCCGCGTGATAACCGACATTCCCAAGGCCCTGAACGATGATGCGCTTGCCGGACAGGCTGCCGGTCAGCCCGGCCTTGGCCATGTCGTCGGGGTGGCGGAAGAATTCCTGAAGCGCGTATTGCACGCCGCGCCCGGTGGCCTCGACGCGGCCCTTGATCCCGCCGGAATTCAGCGGCTTGCCGGTCACGCAGGCCTTGGCGTTGATATCGGTCGTGTTCATGCGCGCATATTGGTCGGCGATCCAGGCCATCTCGCGTTCACCGGTGCCCATGTCGGGGGCGGGCACGTTCTGCGCCGGGTGGATCAGGTCGCGCTTGGCCAGTTCATAGGCAAAACGGCGGGTGATCTGTTCCAGCTCGTGTTCCTCGTATTTGCGCGGGTCGATGCACAGGCCCCCTTTGGACCCGCCGAAAGGCGTTTCGACCAACGCGCATTTGTAGCTCATCAGCGCCGCCAGCGCCTCGACCTCGTTCTGGTCCACCTCGGGCGCGTACCGGATGCCGCCCTTGACGGGTTCCATGTGCTCCGAATGCACGGCGCGGTAGCCGACGAAGGTCTCTATCTTGCCGCGCAGGCGCACCCCGAACCGCACCGTGTAGGTCGAGTTGCAGATCTGGATCTTGTCCGCCAGTCCGGGCGGCAGGTCCAGGTAGTCCACCGCGCGGCGGAACATGATGTCTACATTCTCGCGAAAACCCGGTTCTGTCGTGTCGCGCATGAAGTCCTCCCAAAACAATCTGCTGCGTCATTTTGCTGCATTGATTCGGAGACTATCAGGTTCGTCGCCGCGCGAAACCCTGCCGTGGTGCTCCCGGAGAATTCTTGAAGCACGGCCCGGTCTGGCACCTGTTCCGTTGTTTTAGATTAAAATTTGCCTCAATTTCGCCATGAACCCGCGGGAATGCGCCCCAAAAAAGCCATTTGCGGGGCGTACCGATATCACATCGATACAGCTTACCGCCCCGGTGCGTACTGCCGACGCGCCGGGGCACATGAAAGGGGTGTGTAATGAGTGCGGAACCCAAGGCAATTCAATCGTGGCGCGCAGGGATTGCCCGAAGCGGCGTCACTTTTGCGCGCTCCGAGGGCGGCAGCATGATGCTTCTCGCGCTTTTCATCTTCTTCGCCATTCTGATGATTTCGGGAATCGCCGTGGATTTCATGCGCTTTGAAAGCAACCGTATGCGCGTTCAAGCAACTGCCGACCGCGCCGTTCTGGCCGCTGCGACGCTGCGCGAGACAGGTGGCGATCGTGAAGAGCTGGTAGAAGATTACTTTGATGCCGCAGGTTTGAGCGAGTATCTTGTCGAGGTCCAAGATAACTCAAGTTTAAATTCAGGTGACGTCGCGGTGCGCATCCGTCCGGGTATCGACACCCTGTTTTTCCGATGGGTTGGCACCGATGAGCTTAGCAGCCCGGCAATCAGCCGCGCACGCGAAGAAGTCACGAATATCGAAATTTCGCTGGTGATCGACATCTCGGGCTCCATGCGGTTTCATGATAGTGAAGGCATGCCGCGAATTACCCGGTTACGCAGTGCAGCGAAAGGATTCATAGACCAAATTTTCCCGGAGAATCATACTGATACCACCACCGTGTCGATTATCCCCTATGCGGGCACTGTCAATCCGGGCCGCGAGGTGTTCGAGTTGCTGGGGGGGACCGCCTGGCATGATTATTCATCCTGTCCGGATATTCCGCGCAGCGCGTTTGGGACAACGTCCCTGCCGGATGTTGGATCAATGCCGCAAACACCGAATTTCATGCATTGGCCGATCGCCTTGGGCATGGACTGGGGTTGGTGCCCGAACGAGGCCAATTCGATCCTCTATCATTCGAGCGACCCGGATGACCTGCGCCAGTTCCTGACCGATGTGCGTATGCATGATGGCACAGGAACTCATTACGGCCTGCGCTGGGGCGCATCGCTTCTGGACCCATCAAGCCGATGGCTGACCGAGGCGCTGGCAGATAGTGGCACCATCGAATCGATGCATGACAATCGTCCTGCGCCTTGGGATGACGAAGACACCATGAAGGTGGTCGTGCTGATGACGGATGGCAAGATCACCGCTCAGCAACGGCCCAAACGCGCTGGTGAGGGGATTTACGGTCGCGATGGCATCCTGCCCGATGAGGATGAGGCAGAACTGATGGAAACAAGCCATATGGAGTCCTGGTCTGGAAACAGGCGCGAACGGATTACGCGGCGAAGCGAGAATGCCACCGATTTCGAAAGCACTTGCGATTTGCTCAAGGCGGAAGGAGTCATCATTTACACGATCGCGTTCGAAACGGATGACGACGGTCGGGCAGAGATGCAGGATTGCGCGAGCTCGTCAAATTATTTCGACGCGCGCGGCAGAGAACTTGAGGGTGCGTTCAACGCTATCGCCAATGACATCCTGCTGTTGAGGTTGACCCTGTGACATATCGGCTAGCCTCTCTTCTGCGCCGCTTCTTACGGCAGTCCGACGGCACGGCGACGGTGGAATTTGCCATCATGTTCCCGCTCGTCATATCAATACTGTTGATGGGGGTCGAAGCGGGCTGGACTGCCGTGCAGCGCATCGCGATGGAGCGCGCGATCGACCTGACTGTGCGCGATGTCAGGCTTGGCAGGCTACCTGATGACACCAGCCATGCAGAATTTCGCCGTGTTGTTTGCGGCAATTCCATTCTGCTTGCCGATTGCGAGGAACGGCTTCTGCTTGAAATGCGCGAAGTTGACCAAACCACATGGGTATTTCCGACCGAACGGAACGAGTGCATCGATCTTGCCGACACCCCTGACCCGGACGACTTCGATGACTTCAATTTAGGGAGGGGGAACAGCCTGATGTATCTGCGGGCCTGTTATCTGATCCGCCCGATCTTTCCCACCACGGCGCTAGGCCTACAGCTTCCTCTCGATGCATCGGGAATGTTCGCGCTCCGCACGACAACAGGTTTCGTAAGAGAATGAAGTATCCATTTAGAATACCGCGACTGTCACGACTGAAACGTCGTTTCGTAACCTTGTGCAAAGCCGAGAGCGGGACGGTCACCGTCGAAACGGTGCTCAGTTTCCCGGTGTTGGTGTGGGCACTCACGGCATCGTTCACCTTCACCGATGTATTTCGGCATGAAAGCATTTTGGTGCGCTCGTCCTATGCTGTCGGCGATCTGGTATCGAGCAGCTCAAAGGTCAGTCCCGCAGATATCGATGGGTTCTACAGCTTTCTGCGGCGGATGAACGACACACCATTGCCGATCCGCATGCGCCTATCGCTTATTGGCTGGGATGAAGATGAAGAAGAGCTTCGTGTGGTTTGGACCAATAGTGACCACGCCGGGTCGGAAGGGGCGCTCGACGATGCCACCCTAAACGGTCCCATGGCATCGCGCATTCCGGAAATCACGCGAAGTGGTGAGACACTCTTGTTAACCGAAACCTGGATGGACTACGAACCGCCGTTCCGCGTCGGGCTGTCCGCGCTTACGCTGAGAGAAATGACGCTCATGCGCCCGCGGTTTGCGCCGGGCATCGAATACGATGACCCAGCCGCTCCGCCTCCGCCCCCCGGGTGGTGCGAATTTGTCGTCGATGGATGTGAAATGTAGGCGACACGCATACTGCCTAAAAATACAGGCGCGGGATGACGGCCTTGCCCCGGAACGTGTTCCAGCTTCTTGCAGCGGACGACTTGGCCTCAATGTGCGAGTTGATGGATGGCGAAGATGGCACCGATCTTGTCGCCGGTTTTACCCAGATGCCCAATACCGACCTGCATAACCGCATCCCGCCGGTCATGCCGGGCGAAGCACTGATCCTCGTTGAAAGCTTCACCATGTGGGAAACCCCGCTGCGCGGTGTGTTCCTTGGGTTCGATATCCTGGACGACACGCGTCTCAGCCCGATCGCGGTCGTGCGACCACGCTTTTCGCCCTTCATCAATTTCGAGGGCGCGATAGACGCCGCGCCGCCCGATGCGGATGAATTCGAAGGCACGCTCGATGATCCGGATGCGGAACCGGGCGAACCCGAAGACACGGTTGACGACCCTGACGCCGATCCGTTCCTTGGCGATGGCGCGGTGTCGGTTCTGAGCACTGATTTTTCAAGTGGGGATGCACAAGGCTGGTCGCGCGCGCCGGTGCGCGATTCGGGTAGTGGTGCCGTCGGTAACTTTCTGGGGCCTTATGGTGGCGAAACCGGCGACACGCCTGTGACCTATCGTGTCGACCTTGGTCAACAAGCCAAGCGCGCCCTGATCGAATTCGACCTGTTCGTCATCGACAGCTGGGACGGATATGACCAAAACTGGATAAGCCCGGAAGGCGACATTCTGAGACTTCAGATGAATGAAGCCACCTTTGCAGTGGAAGCCTTTCGCGGCGGTGACGTGATGAGTAATGACCGTTTGACGCAAATCGCATTGCCAGAGGGGCAGATTACCACCCGCATGCAGCCCGACCAGCGCGGAAA
>JAAAPG010000213.1 GCA_009908405.1 Alphaproteobacteria bacterium
GACAAGCTGTCGCAAGGCCGCACCACGCTGGTGATCGCGCACCGTCTGGCGACGGTGAAGCAAGCCGACCGGATCGTGGTGTTCGAAGAAGGCCGCATCGTGGCGCAGGGGCGGCATGACGACTTGGTGGCCGAGGGCGGGCTATACGCGCGGCTGGCCCGCTTGCAGTTCACGGCGGATCGGGCGGCTTGAGGGTACTTTGCAGCCCAAAAGTCGACACAATGCCGAGACACAGGACTAGGCGTCAAGGTGGGCTCCAAAGGCAATCAAGAAGCATCTTCTTCTATCCAGCAGCACCGTGTTCGTAAGTAGAACTCCAATCGTTCGCGCTCGAAGCAGCCTTCTTGGCAGAGATTTTCGACAAATTGACCAATTTCATGTTCCGGCACAGATTCGTGGAATGTCACACCATTCATTTCAAGAAACACTGCCATCACGACTGTTGCAGTCCGCTTGTTTCCATCATTGAACGCGTGTGCCTCCGCTAACCCATGCCACAGGTAAGAGGCCAATACGATCAGATCGCATTGACCTCCATAATGATAAGCGTTCAGAGGACGTGCAAGCGCCGCATCCAAGTATCCCTCATGGATCTTTCCCTTGGTGCCAGCAAGTTGGCCGGGTTCGAGAATGCCTCTCTGTAATTCCAGAACCAAAGAAAGGCATGGGAATTCAATGCCTTCATGCGATTCCAAATTCGCAAAGAACATTACGCAAGAATTTCTAGGGAACCCTTGAAGCGCTTCTTGAAGTCTTCAGCGGCTTTGCGCGGATCACGGCGGACTATCCGTTTCGGCTTCGCAGAAGAGCTAAAATTGGCATTCGCAGGCACAGACGAGACCGTGCGTCCGAGCGACTGCACGGCGCATTTGCAATTGTAACATACTGCTTTACAGTTGCATTTCATGCTTGCGATCCCTTCCTTCACAATCACCGTGAAGAAAACCTAATTTACTTACGATTCTACTAATACAACAACCGAAGCTTTCTTTCAATGTTACGTTGCCCTCTTGCTTCAAACAAAGCGCCATGCCGAAAGAGAGCCTATCAGCCGGTTACTTAACAATTTTGGTCTTTGCATCATAAGCTGACGGTATTTGAAGATCCACCCTCACTCAAACTTCGCCCTGATCCGCCGCACCATCCACCAGCCCCCCAGCACCACCACGGGCGCCAGCACCGCCATGGCGACGGGTTTCGACACGCCCGCAGGGTCCGCCAAGGGCATCGTCAGGTAGGCCCGCATGTGCAAGTTTACTAGCGGATCGTCACCACCACCAGCCCCGCGACCGTGTGTTGCAGGCACAGGTGCACGTGATATCGGTTCGGGCGGCCCGCGCGGTCGTCGGTCTTTTGCCACATGTCTTCCTTGGAACCGGGCACGGCTTGTTGTAGGGGGGAATTGCTGATTTGAACCGACGAGACACACCACCATGACCTTGCTGATTATATTTGTGCTGCTGGCGATCGGGGTCTCGTTCCTGTGCTCGATCCTCGAAGCCGTCCTGCTGTCGATTTCGCCTTCCTTTGTCGAAGCGGCCGAGAAAGAGCAACCGCGTCTTGCGCAGAAGCTACGGATGCTGCGCGCGGATATCGAACGCCCCCTGGCCGCGATCCTGTCGCTCAACACCATCGCCCATACCGTCGGCGCGACGGGGGCGGGTGCCCAAGCCGCGATCGTATTCGACGATACCGGCGTGGGGGTGTTTTCCGCCGTCTTGACCTTCGGGATCCTCATTCTTTCCGAGATCATTCCCAAAACGCTTGGTGCCACCTATTGGCGCGGGCTGGCACCCTTCGCGGTGCAAACGTTGCCGTGGCTGATTACCCTGCAATTGCCCTTGGTCTGGATGAGCCAGGCGATCACGCGGCTGCTGAAGGGAAACGCGCCGCATGCCGAGATTTCGCGCCATGAAATCACCGCGCTGACAAGCGCGGGCCAGCGCCTTGGAGTTGTCGACGAAGATGAAACAAGGGTTGTGACCAATCTGTTTCGCCTGTCGGAAATCGCGACCAAAGAGATCATGACCCCGCGCACCGTCATCGAACACCTGGACGCGGATGCGACGGTCAGCGGTTTTGTCGGATCCCGGGACTCGTTTCCGGTCTCGCGGTACATCGTCATCGGTGAAAACATCGACGATGCGAAAGGCTTCGTGCTGACGCGCGATCTATTCCTGGCCGGTCTGCAGGATGGTGGGAACAAACCTGTCGCGGACTTCATGCGCGTCGTTCAGCGGGTGCCCGAAAACACCGATCTCGACACGCTGTTCGATCTGCTCATGGAGAACGAGGCGCATATTGCCATTGTGGAAGACGAGTATGGTGGCACGGCCGGTCTTGTCACGATGGAGGACGTGATCGAAACCCTGCTCGGTGCTGAAATCGTGGATGAGAATGACGAGGTCGAGGACTTGCAGAGCGTCGCAAAATCACTGGCGCGGCGCCGGCGCGATGCGCGCAAACAGCCGGAGAAGTGATTTACGCCGCATGGGGTGGCTTCGGGCATGGCGGTTGTGGGACTTCAACGGGCCGTGCCCGAAACATCGGATCCGATCAGGGCATCACTCGAACTTCGCCCTGATCCGCCGCACCATCCCCCAGACCCCCAGCACAACCACCGGCGCCAGCACCGCCATGGCGACGGTTTTGGACACGCCCGCAGGTTCCGCCAAGGGCATCACCAGGTAGGCCACCAAATTCACCGCGTAATAGCTGATGGCGACCACCGACAGCCCCTCGACCGTGTGTTGCAGGCGCAGTTGCAGGTCGGCGCGTTTGTCCATGCTGGCCAGCAGTTCCTGGTTCTGGGCCGAGCGTTCCACGTCCACGCGGGTTGACAGCAACTGCCCCGCCCGCATGGCGCGTTCGGCCATCTTGGCCAGTCGCGCCTCGGCGGATTTGACGGTGCGCATGGCCGGGTCGAACCGGCGCATCATGAATTCGTGCAGGGTCTGGCGGCCGTTGAACCGCGCCTCGCGCAGCACCTCGATGCGTTGGTGCACCAGCGCCTCATACGCCCCCGTCGCGCCGAAGCGAAACGAGGATTCCACGACCATGTTCTCCAGCTCCGACGAGATGCGCAGAAGCTGCTCCAGCGTTTCCTCGGACCGCGATTCGTTTTCATTCATCGCCCGGGTCAGCCGCGACAGCTCGTCATCCAAAGCGCCCATCTGCGGCGACATCCCGCGCGCGCGCAGCAGGCCCAGCATGGAGATGGTCTTGTAGGTCTCTATCTCGCACATGCGCTGCACGATGCGCCCCACGCGCCGCCCGCCGGTGCCGGGCTTGACGAACAGCGCCATGCGGATATGGCCCGCGGCATCTATGCGGAAATCGCTGGCGATGACCGCGACCCCGTCCAGCACCGCCGAGGCCGCAAGGCTTTCGGGCACGAACCACTCCAGCATCTTGGCGGTCATGTCTTCGGGGTTTTCCGGCATGACTTCGATCCGCATGATGATCGAGGTCAGCCGGTTGCCCGGCGCCGCGCCCAGCCAGTCGGCGGGGTAGACATCGAAACTGGCCGGGTCGAAGGGGCGGTCGGTCAGGCCCTGCTCGAACGTGGTGTAGGTCACGAATTCCGTATGGCTTTCCCACTTCATGTGGTAGCGGCCCATATCGGTCGAGAAATGCGTGGCATCGGGCGCGGGTTGGCCCGCACCGTGACGGTCCAGCAGCGCCAGCAGATGCGCGCGGTCCGCGTCGCGCGCGCGTTTCGCGGCAAAGCGCGCAGGCTTGATGGCCAGGAAGGTCGCCGTCATCGGCGCCGTGATCTTGGCTGCCGGGCGCGCGTGCAGCTCGTTGACCATGGCGTAGCGGTCGGGATGGTCCTGGATAGGCGGCATGAGGCTGACCTTGGCTGTGATGCGCTGCCCTTAAAGCATATTCTGCGGCGCCGCAAAGGAAAGCCGGTCGGCAGGTGTCCCGGTGCATACTTGCAACCATGTCACAGGTCCGCAAAACTCACAGCTGCGCTAGCTTTTGTGCCACATGCGCCGCCGCGTCGGCCATGCCCCACGGCGCACGCAGCACCGCCATGCCCGAGCCGATCATCCTGTGACCGGGGCGCGCGGGCGCAAAGCGGGTCTCGAAACAGCTCATGCCCGGAAGGTCGGCCTGCAACCGGGCCTTGAGTGCATCATGCGGGCCATCGCGCAGGATCGGATACCAAAGCACGAGGACACCCACATTCCACTTGCGCGCGATCTGGCCAAGCTGACGGGGGATGATGTCGTAGTCGGTTTTCACCTCGTAGGACGGATCAACCATAAGCACGCCCCGGCGCGGCTTTGGCGGGCACAGGGCGTGGGCCATGTCCAGCCCGTCACGCTTGTAGACACGCGCGCCGCGCCCGGCCATCACCCGGCTCAAAGCGTCATGTTCGCCCGGATGCAATTCGGCCAGCGTGATCCGGTCCATCCCGGCCCGCAACAGATGCGCGGCGATCAGGGGCGAACCGGGATAGGCGTTCGGCCCATGTTCGGCGCGGGTTGCGACAAGGGCGCGCGGATAGGGGTGATCGCCTGCGAACAGCCCTTCGGCGCGCGCGATCCCGGCAGCGGCCTCGCCGGTTTTCAACGCCGCGGGCGCGGTCAGGTCATACATGCCGCGGCCCGCATGGGTTTCGATGTAGGACAACGGTTTGTCCTTGGCTGTCATGTAGTCCAACAGCCATGCCAGCAGCGCATGTTTGTGCACATCCGCCAGGTTGCCCGCGTGAAAGCCATGCTGATAGGACAGCATCGCGTCAGTCGCAGCGCAGGCTGTTCGGGCCGGAATACCGACCCAGATCGCGCGTTTGCAAACGTCCATTGACCAACCGCGCGGCCTGCACGCGTTGCCAGTCGCGGTCCGAGGTCAGGATTTCCGGCCCTTGCCCACAGTCGAAAATACCGCCCTCCATACCCGGCGCGCCATAGCGGTGGTTGGTGTGGCCGTCGGCGCTTGCGACCGGCACGACACGCCATGCGTCATCCGCGCGCCAGACCCGGATCACGCGCAGCACCCGCGCCAGGTGCGGGCGGTCGACATAGGCGATTTCCATCCGCCCGTCCTTGTCCAGATCGGCGATGCCTGCAACCGCAAGCCAGCGATGACGCGTGCCGATGGGCGGGGTCCACGCAAGCGGCGTCAGGCCGCTGTCGCGCAATCCCCAGATCATGATCTGCGCGCCCCGGTCGAATTGCGACACGACCGTCACGACCTCTGGCACGCCATCGCCGTCCAGATCAGCCAGCCGGGGGGCCGTATCCTCGAACACCTGCCCGTCCAGCCGCACGCGATGGGTGCCGGTCCGGCTTGTCACTTCAAGCTCTGAATACTCGCCCTGCGCCACCGCACCGTGGCCATAGGCCTCGCTTGGCGACATGTACCGCGCCCCCATGAGGGTGTCTTGCGCCTGCGCGGGCGCGGCCAGTCCGGCCAGAAGGGACATGAGCCACCACATTACGCGCAGGTTGCCAGGCGCGCGGCGATGATCTCTTTCGCGGCTTCTATCGCGTAGGTGACCGTCCATTCGGTGGTGTCGAGCGTGATCGCGTCCGGCGCGGCCAAAAGCGGGGCGTCGGCGCGACTGCTGTCGCGGGCGTCGCGCGCGCGCACCTGCGCCAGAACTTCCTTGTAGCTGCCATCTTCGCCCGCTTCCAGCCAGCGGCGGCGGGCGCGCGTCTCGGCGCTGGCGGTAACAAACAGCTTCACCTCTGCCTCGGGGCAAATGACCGTGCCGATGTCGCGCCCGTCCAGCACCGCCCCGCCGTCACGCCGGGCGAAATCGCGCTGAAAATCGACCAGCGCCGCGCGCACGTCTGACAAAACCGCAACCCGGCTCGCAGCCTCTCCGGCGGCAAGGCTGCGCAGGCCATCGCGCGCCAGGTCATCCGACGACAGGCTGCGCGCGGCCTGAACGGGATCACCGCCCTTGAGGCCGACGGCCCGATACAGCAAACCGGTATCAAGATGCGCAAACCCGAATTCGCGTGCGATTGCCCGGCTGATCGTGCCCTTGCCTGCCGCGGCAGGCCCATCAATTGCAACCGTAAAGTGCATTACCACCGGCCTTCTTCACGTGTTCTTGGTTGGTTCAGTTATCCCATCCAAGTCCGGCTCTGCAATGGCAGATATGCCGAAACTCCGGGCAAAGCGTTCAGAATAAACCCATTCGCGCCTGGTGGCGCGTCAGCCGCCGGTATGGCTCATGTGGCGGGTCATCTGACCGTCGACGGCTTGGCGCGAATAGTCGAAATCATGTCCCTTGGGCTTGCGGGCGATGGCGGCGCGGATGGCCTCTTGCAACGGCGCATCGCTATCGCTTGCCCGCAGCGGCGCGCGCAGGTCGGCCATGTCCTCTTGCCCCAGGCACATGTATAGCTCGCCGGTGCAGGTCAGGCGCACGCGGTTGCAGCTTTCGCAGAAATTATGCGTCAGCGGCGTGATGAAGCCGATCTTCTGGCCGGTTTCTTCCAGCCGCACGTAGCGCGCGGGCCCGCCCGACCGTTCCGCGAGGTCGGTCAGCGTGTAACGTTCCGCCAACTGCCTGCGCAGGTCCGACAGCGGCCAATACTGGTCCAGCCGGTCCTCGTTGCCCAGATCGCCCATCGGCATGACCTCTATCCAGGTCAGGTCCATGTCGCGCGCGGCGCAATATTCGGTCAGGGTGAACAGTTCATCCTCGTTGAAGCCTTTCAGCGCCACCGCGTTCAGCTTCACCCGCATCCCCGCCTCTTGCGCGGCGTCGATACCGTCGAGCACTTGGGCAAGCTTGCCCCAGCGCGTGACATCGGCGAATTTCTTGTCGTCGAGCGTGTCCAGTGACACGTTGATGCGCCGCACCCCGCATTCGGCCAGCGCGTCCGCGAATTTGCGCAACTGGCTGCCATTGGTGGTCAGCGTCAGTTCCTTCAACGCGCCGCTGTCCAAGTGCCGCCGCATGTTGCGGAAAAACGTCATGATCCCCTTGCGCACAAGCGGTTCGCCACCGGTGATGCGCAGCTTTTCCACGCCCAGCCCGATGAAGGTCGAACACATCCGGTCGAGTTCTTCCAGCGTCAGCAATTCCTTCTTGGGCAGAAAGGTCATGTTTTCCGACATGCAATAGACGCAGCGAAAATCGCAGCGGTCCGTGACGGAAACGCGCAGGTAGGAAATCGGGCGGGCGAACGGGTCGATCAGGGGGTTTGTCATGCCCGGCAAACTAGACACTGACCCTACCCCGGACAAGTGGATATGTGATTGTCGGGGCCGGTCATTGGTATTAGGCTTCGATTTATGAAGATGCCTTTGCTTGCCACCGTGACCGCTTGCGCCGCACTTGCCGGGTGCGGGAACATTTCCTTCGGATCCGGGCCGCCCGCGACACCGGGGGTCCGGGCGCAGGTGCCCGATGAGCAAACCTTGCGCCCCTTGGCACGGCCCGGTCAAGCCGCCACATCGCTTGGACAGGCCGGACGCAGCGCCGATGCGCTGGACACGACCACGCCGCGGGAACGCGCCCAGGCGCAATCCCCTGCCAACGGCGACGGGGCGCGACTAGGAGAGACGTTGGCCAGTCTTGGCCGCCCGACAGAACAAGGGTTCTGGCTGCGCACAGGGCTGGTAACGCGGGTGACACAGGGCCGGGTCGAGCGCGCGGATGGCGCGGGCGCAGTGCGGGTCGAACTGCGCCCCTCCGGCAATGCGCCGGGCGCGGGCAGCCAGTTGTCGCTGGCCGCCTTTCGTGCTTTGCAAGCCCCGCTGACAGAGCTTTTGCCGTTGCAGGTCTTTGCCGAATAAGCGACGCGTCACGAAACAGGACCGCCAGCGCCCCACACCCAAACCAGGCAGGTCAGCATCAGCACGACAAGCGCCGCCACCCGCCGCCCGGAACGCCCTTGACCCGCCACCGGCGCGCGATTGCGCAGCGCCTGTCGCAGATGGGTCTGTTCCCGCAAGGCCAGCCTGTCGGCAAATATGCCGTCGGGGAACGTGCCGCCGAATGCCGTTTTGCGCGGCTCTGACCCAGGGTGGCGCACCGTGCTGCCGGGCACGACAGGGCGGGCATAGCGCGCGACCGGGCGCGTCAGGCGCGCACCGGGCACGATCTGCGCGAACGTGTCGGGATCACCGGCCCGGACTTCCGACAGGCCAAGCACGATCCCGCGGTCACGCAACACAGCGGCTTTCGGGGTGGTGCCGCGCAGCAACAGCTCAAGCAGATCACGACGCAAATCCGGCGATGCCCCCTCTGCCACACGCAGCCGCAGGCATGCCTGGTGCCGATACAGAAAATACCCCAGCCGTGCTGCTCCGCGCGCGCCCTCTGGCCTGTAAAACGCACCATGGCGTCGGTCCGGCACCCGGTCCGCACCGACCGAGAGCGCGATCCCGTCCACTTCCAGGCTGATATGATCGTCCAGAAACTGCGCGCGATCCACCTTGCGGCCAGAGGCGCACATGCTGCGCAACAGAAATTGAAACGCCTCCACCCCGGTCGGTGCCTGTCCGCCATCATACAGAAGCAGCATGTCCAGACTGGCATTCGGCACCATGCTCAGGAACAGGTCGCCACGATGTTGCGCCATGCGGCGCACCGGCACCGGCAGGCCCGCATCGCCCCCCGGCGCGCCACAGTCGGACAACGCCTGCCGCGCGCCGACCGGTTTTGCCGCCCGAGATATCTTTGCATTTGAAAAATGCTCGGTCATTGCCAACCCACTTCACCCACGCCCAATATAAAGCGCAAAACGCGGAACGGTGGGCAAAAAACGCGCAGAATTTTATCCACCCCGCCCGACATGTCTGACGCACCCCCTTGTCCAAGGCCTGGTTGCGCCCTAAGCCCCTTGGCATGAGATTGCTGTTCCTGGGTGATGTGATGGGCCGCGCGGGCCGCAATGCCGTGGCCAACTGGCTGCCGGTCTTGCGCGCCGCGTGGGGTCTGGATTTCGTGGTGGTCAATGGCGAGAACGCCACGGGCGGCGCGGGCCTGTCGCCCGATCACGCCAAGGCGCTGCTGGCGGCGGGGGGCGATTGTGTCACCTTGGGCGATCACGCCTTCGACCAACGCGCCATGCGCGAGTTCTGCGCGCAGGAACCCCGAATCATCCGGCCGCTGAACATTGCCAAATCGGGCGCGCCCGGCCATGGCGCGCATGTCTTCACCGATGCGCGCGGGCGGCGCGTGCTGGTCGCGCAGGCGCTGGGGCAAGTGTTCATGAAGCAGCCCTATTCCGACCCGTTCTCGGCGGTGGACCCGGTGCTGCGCGCGCATCCGCCCGGCGGCATGGTGCAGGCCAGCCTGATCGACATCCATTGCGAGGCCACGTCCGAGAAAACCGCCATGGGCCATTGGTGCGACGGGCGCGCCAGCGTTGTGGTAGGCACGCATACCCACATTCCCACGGCAGATGCGCAGATCCTGCCCGGCGGCACGGCCTTCCAGTCCGACGCGGGCATGTCCGGCGATTACGATTCGGTCATCGGCATGAAGAAAGACGAACCCATGCGCCGCTTCATCACCGGTATGGCGCGGTCACGGTTTGAACCGGCGATGGGCGAGGCGACTCTTTGCGGGCTATACGCGGAAACCGACGACGCAACAGGGCGTGCCACACAGGTCCAGATGGTGCGCGTGGGCGGGCGTCTGGCGCAGTCCGGCCCCGCGCCGGTGGACCTGCCCACCCTGCCCCATGCCACGACCTGACCACCCGGCATGGTCGCGCCCTTTGGCGCTGGCCGTGCTGGTCGCGGCAGGGCTGCTCTGGGGTTTGGGCGCGCCCTTCGTGCGCTATGCCCGGCTGGGCGGGATGGAGGCGTTCAGCCTTGTATTATGGCATAGCGTTATCGGCTTGGTCGTGCTGGGCATCATCCTCGGCATACGCGGCCGGCTGAACATCCCGCGCGACGCGGCATCGCTGAAGCTATATCTCGCGGTGGGGGTGCTGGGCATCTTCGCCCCGCATATCGCGGGCTACTGGGCGCTCGGCTGGGTACCCGCTGGGGTGCATGCGCTGCTGACATCGCTGGTGCCGATCTTTGCGTTGGCGGTGGCGCTGGCCCTGCGGATCGAACGCTTCCGCCCCGTCCGCGCGCTTGGGCTGGCGCTGGGGGCCGGGGCCATCGCCCTGATCGTGCTGCCAGACTCCAGCCTGCCGCAAGGCGTGGCGGTGGGCTTCGTGCTGGTCAGCGCGCTGGCACCTTTGTGCTACGCGCTGGAATCGGCCTATGTCGCGCATATCAGCACCGCTCCGGCGGGCGCGATGCAGGCGCTGTTCGGCGGCTCGATCATCGCCGTCTTGCTGTGTTTGGGCGGCACTTGGGCTGCGGGTCAGGCGCTCGTGCCCGACAGCATCGACATGCGGCTTGGTGCCGTGGTGGTATCCGGCGCGGGCGCGGCGCTGGCCTATGCGCTTTACGTCACGCTGCTGCGCCGCGCGGGCAGCGTGTTTGCCACGCAAGTGGCCTACGTGGTCACGCTCTCGGCCATGGGCTGGGCGGTGCTGTTGCTGGGCGAACGCCCCGCGCCCACGATCTGGGCCGCGATGGCGCTGATCTTTGCGGGGCTGGCGCTTGTGCGCCCGCGAAACGCGCAGAGCGGCGTCTGATCGGGCAACATGTCGCGCGCCCTCTCGACCTTTGCGCGGAAATTGCTAGATTGAGACCATGACCAGAAGGATTTGACATGCGCAGGCCCGTCATCGGCATTATCGGCAATTCGCACCTTATCAACGACGAATACCCCGCCCATGCCGGGGGGGCGATGAATTCCGAGGCCGTGGCGCAGGTGTCGGGCGGCGTCCCGCTGGTGGTGCCCGCCGATCCCGCGCTTGTCTCGGTCGCGGAACTGCTGGATACCTGCGACGGGTTCCTGCTGACCGGCGGGCGCCCGAACGTGCACCCCGAAGAATATGGCGAGGACGCAACCCCCGCCCATGGCGATTTCGACCGCGCGCGCGACGCGATCACCCTGCCGCTGGTGCGCGCCTGCGTGGAACGGGGGCAGCCATTCTTGGGCGTCTGTCGGGGGTTTCAGGAAGTGAATGTCGCCATGGGCGGCACGCTTTACCCCGAAATCCGCGACCTGCCCGGGCGCATGAACCACCGCATGCCGCCCGATGGCACGCTGGAGGAGAAATTCGCCCTGCGCCATGTCGTGCGGTTTTCGGATGGCGGGGTGTTTCACCGCCTGATGGGCGCGCCAGAGGTGATGACCAACACCCTGCACGGCCAAGGCGTGAAACGCGAAGGGGGGCGCATTGTCATTGACGGCCACGCGCCCGACGGCACACCAGAGGCATTGTTCGTCAAGGACGCGCCGGGCTTTACGTTGTCAGTTCAATGGCACCCCGAATGGCGCGCGGGCGATGACCCGGTGTCGCGCCCCTTGTTCGAGGCGTTCGGCCAAGCCGCCCGCGCCTGGGCCAGCGGCACCCGCGAATGGCGGCTGAGCGCCTAGACCGCGCTTAACGCGCCACGATGCGCTTGCAGAAACGGCAGGATCGCGGCGGCAACGTCTTCCGGGGCTTCTTCATGTACCAAATGTCCCCAGCGCGACAGCGCCATATGCTCGGCGCGCGGCATCCGGGCCGCGGCCTCTGCCGAGACGCGCGGGGGAACCGCCTTGTCGCCTGCCGCGGTCAACAGCAGCGTTGGCACGGCGATTTGCGGCAGCCGTTCCAATAGCGGTTCCAACTGCCATTGCGCCATCATGCCCAGCGTGCCCTCTATGTGGCGGGTGCGGCTGACAAGGCGGCGATACATCTCGACCCCCTCGGCATCCAGTGGCGAGCCCATCCCCGACAACAACCGCCCCACCTGCGCACGTGACGACGACAGGCGCGTCACCACCGCCGCCGCGAAGGGCCCAGTTGCCATGGCCCGCGCCAGTTTCGGAAACAACCAGCCCGCGAAACCGTCGAAGGGCCCAAGCGCCGCGTTTATCCCGACCACGGCGCGGGGCGCGCGCGGCATGATCTCTGCCATGCGCAACGCCACCGCCGCGCCTGCTGAATGGCCGATGATCGCCGCGGGGCGCCAGCCCTGGTCGGCGCAAAGGCTGGCCAGATCATCCGCCATCGCATCCAGCCCCAGCCGCAGATGACCGCCCGCGCGCGTGTAGCCCTGCCCCGGCAGGTCGGGCATGATCAACCGGTAGCCGGGCAGATGCGGGACCAGCCGGTGAAAGCTGTGCCCCGACGCCGCCGCGCCGTGCAACATCAGCACATCGGGCCCCTGCCCCATGGTTTGCACATGCCAGACATGCGGGCGACAGCGCACCATGCGCGAGCGGTCGCGCAAGGGCCAGTCATCGGGAAGGTCCGGCATGGTCTATCCCCCCAAGGCCGCGCCCAGCGTCGCGGCCATCGCACGCGCATCGGCGCGCGGCAGCGCGATCCGCGTGGCGCCCATGGTCGCGGCCAGGTCCGACAGTTGCGGCTTGGGGCGCAGGCTTGTGTCGATGACCAGCGCGGGAACGGCACGCGCGGCAATGGCGCGCGCCAGCGTTGTCGCATCCTCGGCGGCCTGCGCGCGATTGGCGGTGCCATCCAGCGCGATATTGCCGCGCCCATCGGTCAGAAAGGCCAGCGTCGGCGCCATGCCGCGCGCGCGGGCTTGCAAGGCGGCGTCGAACGCGACCTGCATGGCCCCTGCCAAGGGCGTGGCCCCGCCACCGGGCAAGCCCGCCAGCCGCCGCTTGGCCTGCACAAGCGAGCGCGTGGGCGGCAGCGCCAGTTCCGCCATGTCGCCGCGAAAGGTGACAAGCGCCACGTGGTCACGGGCGGAATAGGCTTCGGCCAGCATGATCTCGACCGCGCCCTTGGCCTCGGCCAGCCGCGCCACGGCGGCAGAGCCCGACGCATCGACCACGAAGATCAAAACCCGGTCGGTGCGGTCGCGGTAGCGTTTTATGCGGATGTCATCCGGCATCAGCAACAGCCGCTCCGCCGGGGCCTCGGGCCGCGCGGCGCGGCGCATGGGCTGCCACGGCGCGGCCTGGCGCAGGGTGGCGATCACGTCGACCCGCGCGCCCGATCCGGGCTTGCCGGGGCGCGACGGGATGGGCCGCCCGCGCGCCAGCGACTTGCGCACCGCCCCCGCGCCGCTATTGCCCGCGCCCGCACGCGCCGCTTTCGCCGCTTGCAGACGCGCCAGCAGGCCGGGTGGAAGCGCGGAAAAGGCCGCGTCGATCAGCAGGTCATCGGGGATTTGCGGCTCTTGGCTGTCCTGGTCGCGCCCCTCTTCCGGGTCACTCTCTGGCGGGTCGGGCGGCGGCGGTGTCTCCTCTGGCGGGGCATCTTGCGGCAACGCGCGCGCGCGTTGCGCCAGCACCAGTTCCACGCCCACGCGCAGGTCATCCTCGTCCAGCGCCTTTGCACCGCGCCACGCGGCATGCGCGCGCGCGGCCATCAGCGCCAGCCACGGCGCGCGCAGGCTGTCGATGGCAAGACCCTGGGCGACGCGGGTCAACTGCTCCAACGCCTGCGGGGACAGCGGAATATCGGCCAGCCGCGCTTGCGCGGCGGCAATGCAGGGCATGTCCAGCGTCAGGTCGGCAGAGTCAGACCAGCCGAACGCGTCGATATCCAGAAACAGCGCCAAGCGGTCGGACAGGGCCTGCGGCAGCCCTTCGCCCTCTTCCGCCGCCTCGTCAAGGGCCACCAATGCCAGACCTGGCCGCGCATCCAGCGCCTGCCCCAGCCGGACCGACAGGCCCGGCGGGCAGCGTTCCGCCATGGTCAGGGTGAGGACCCCGTCGCGCGCCAGAAGCCCCTCATGCCGTTGCACGCGGTTCAGCGCCAGCGTGGCCGACAGGTCCAGCCCCCCCGACAAGGCATCCTCTGGCATGAACGGATGCAGCTTGCGCGGGGACAGCGGCGCCAGCGCCGCAAGCACCCGATCGCGCACCGGCCCCGCGCGCCCGCGCAGCCAAAGACCGCGCAAGCCCTTGGGGTCGATGGCCAGCAAGGTCAGCGCCAGCCCGACCTGCGCCCAAGGGTCAGGCGGCGGATCGGGGCGCTGCGGCCCGGTGGTGTCGTCGAACGGGGTCATGCGCCGCGCGACATGCGGGGGGCGCTGCCCCCCTGCACCCCCCGGAGTATTTGCGGCAAGATGAAATGCAGGCTCATGGCAGCACGTCTGCCAGTTGCCGCGCCACGCGCGCGGTAGACCCCGCGTCATCCAGCGGGTCACGCCGCAGGCGGTGGCGCAGCGCCATGGGCGCGGCGCGGCGGATATGGTCGCGGGTCACATCGGACGCGCCCTCGAACGCGGCCAGCGCCCGGGCGGCGCGCAAAAGCGTCAATTCCCCGCGCAACCCGTCCGAGCCGAGCGCAAGGCAGACCGACGCCACATCATGCAACACGACATTGCTGGTTTTCAAATCGGACAAGGCGGCGCGCGCGGTCAGGATACGGTCGCGCAAGGCGGCATCCTCGGGCTGCCACCCGGCCATGAAGGCCGTATGGTCGTTTTCATAGGCGTCGCGGCGGCGGATCACTTCGATACGGGTGTCGATATCCTTGGGGCTTGTCACCTCGACCGACAGGCCGAAGCGGTCCAGAAGCTGCGGGCGCAGCTCGCCCTCCTCGGGGTTGCCAGAGCCCACCAGCACGAAACGCGCGGGGTGGCGGATCGACAGCCCCTCACGCTCGACCACGTTCTCGCCCGATTGCGCCACGTCCAGCAGCAGATCGACGATGTGGTCCTCCAGCAGGTTCACCTCGTCAATATACAGGTAGCCGCGGTTGGCACGCGCCAGAAGCCCCGCTTCGAACGCCTTTTCGCCACGGGTCAGCGCGCGTTCGATGTCCAAGGCACCTGTCACGCGGTCCTCTGACACGCCCAAGGGCAGATCGACCACCGGTGTGGGGCGTTCAACCAGCGCCGTGTCGCTGACCTGCGCCCAGTCGGGGCAGTCATCGACGGTGGCAGAGTTGCAAGGACAGCCCGCAACCGCTTGAATCGGCGGCAAAAGCGCGGCCAGGGCGCGCACGGCCGTGGACTTGCCGGTGCCCCGGTCACCGAACACCAGCACCCCGCCGATCTTGGGGTCGATGGCGGTCAGCACCATCGCGGTTTTCATCTCGTCCTGGCCGACGATGGCGGCGAAGGGGAACGGCGTCATGCGGCCTCCTGTTGAATAGATTGCGCCAGAGGGTCATGCCCTTGCCATGTGCCCATG
>JAAAPG010000244.1 GCA_009908405.1 Alphaproteobacteria bacterium
ATAAACGGTGGCGATCCCGGCCTCCATCGCGTCGCGCGGGTTGTCGAAATTCATCTGGCGGCCCTCGAACAGGATTTCGCCCGCTGTCGGCTTGTGCACGCCCGCCATGGTCTTGATGAAAGTCGATTTGCCCGCGCCATTGTCGCCCAGCAGGCAATGACATTCGCCGGGTCGGATATCGAAACTGACCCCGTTCAGGGCGATGACCGGGCCGAAATGCTTTTCGATATTGCGCATTTCCACGATGGCATCGTGATCGAAGCTGTCCATTTCAATGCTCCCCGGTAATGATGCGACGGATGTAGGTATTCAGGATCACGGCAAATAGCAGGATGACCCCGAGGAATACCCGGAACAGGCTGGATTCGACCCCGGCGAAGAACAGCCCCTGTTGCACCACCCCGAAGATCAGCGCGCCCAGTGCCGCCCCGATGACAGAGCCATAGCCCCCCGTCAGCAGCGCGCCGCCGATGACCACGGCGATGATCGCCTCGAATTCCTTCAGCAAGCCCCGGTCTGCACCGGCCGAGCCGAATTCCATGACCTGACAGGTGGCAAAGACGCAGCCGCAGAAGGCCGTGAACATGAACATCAGGATCTTGACGCGGTTGACAGGTACGCCGACATACCGCGCGGCCTGTGCATCGCCCCCGGATGCGAAGATCCAGTTTCCGAATTGCGTGCGTGTCAGGACCACATGCGCCACGATCATCAGCCCCAATGCCCAGATGATCAGCATCGGGATGCCGTTGACGATCGGCTGCCCTTCGCGGGTGCCGCGCGTGAACACGTCGATCATGTCCATGCTGGCCAGCCAGTCGAAAAACCAGCCCCCGATCTTGCCGCCGAAGACAGGCGCCAGCCAGTCGCCTTCGGCCACGTCGGAAATGCCGCCGATGATGGTCCGCCGCTCGATCAGTTGCGGAAAGAAAATGGTGAAGCCACGCAGGATGAACAGGAACGCCAGCGTGACGATGAAACTTGGCAGGCCCGTGCGCACCACGATCAGGCCGTTCAGCGCACCGATGGCAAGGCAAAGTACAAAGGTCAACAGGATCGCCACCCAGATTGGCCATCCCAAGGTGACCGAGATCAGCGCGATGGACATGCCCGCAAAGCCGATCATGGACCCGACGCTCAGGTCGAATTCGCCCGCGATCATCAACATGCAGGCCCCGACCGCGATGATGACGAACTGGGCCGACACGGTGGACCAGTTCAGAAATCCTTGGGCGTTGAACATGCCGCTGTCGCCCGCAAACACGATGAAAAAGGCGAAGACCGCGATAACGCCTACGATTGCCCCCAGTTCCGGCCTGATAAGGGCCTTCCTCAGTTTCGAGGTTTCCTTGATCCGTTCGTCAACTGCCGTATCCGTGCTCGACATCGTTCTCTCCCTGACGGCGCAAACAGAAACGGGGCGGGTGCCGGATGCGGCCCCGCCCCAATGGGCCCGAACTAGCGGTATTCGCCCGCCAACTCGGCGACCAGATCAAGCGCATCGGCGGTCACGAAGCCGGGTCCGGAGTTGATGTTATTGCCCGGAAGCACCCCGAAACGGTGGTAATTCGTCAGCACGATGACCGGCAGATAGGCCTGCAAGAACGGCTGCTGATCGATGCCCCACTGGATCACGCCATCGCGGATGGCCTCGACGATATCGCCGCCCAGATCGAAGGTGCCGAAATAGATATCGCCGGCAAGGCCCATCTGGTCAAGCGCCATGATGGTCGGGTCTGCCGAGGTGGGACCGAGGGTCAGCACCGCGTCGGTGTCGGGGTTGGAGTTCAGATAGGCCATGACGCGGTTCTGGATCTCTGACGGGTCTTGACCGCTATCGATCATCTGGTTGCCAAGCTCGACGCCCAGACCATCGGCAAAGCCCTGGCAGCGCTCGGTCGAGGCGGGCTGCGCGATATAATGGTTCACGCACAGGAAGCTGGACACCCCATCGCCCGCGGCGCGCTGGCCCGCGGCAAACCCCGCGTCATATTCGGGCTGACCGACATACATCAGCGCCCCGATATCGCGCGCCTGATCGGGCGAACCGGAGTTGATGATGATGACGTCGATACCCGAATCGACCGCGTTGCGGATCGGGCCAGACAGCACATCGGGATCGGCCAGGGTGGTGATGATCCCGTCGGGACCGCTTGCGGCGGCCTGTTCGATGATCCGTGCCATATCCGCAAGATCGCCCGTCGGCGGGTTGCGATACTCGACCGACACGTCCATCTGCTCGCCTGCAAGCGCCAGACCGTTCTTTATGGTGTTCCACCAGCTGTCGCTGTCGGGCGCATGGCTGATCATCACATAGCTTTCGCCCTCCGCGATGGCCGCGTTTGCGCCAAACATGGCCGTGGCGGCAACCGCGCTCACAACCGTTTTCTTGATAACAGACTTCATGATTTCCCTCCCTAGGATCTCTGTGACCTGTCTTGCGACGAGTCACCGGTATAAAATACTACGCGGTTTCCATTTTTATGCAACCGATTTCACAAAAGAAACACCGAGTTGCCGCTGCATGAAGGCAGCGCCTGCCCGTGATCCTTGGGTGCATGCTGAATTTTATACCCACCAAAACAAAGATGACGCCGCAGCTCGACGTGCCGCCCCCTTGCAGTAATCCGGTTGCACAAGTAGGTTTGCAACTGGTTGCATACGGATTGAAGTCATGGAGGGGCGGGAGTTTGCAGGAAATCGGGATCGGAATCATCGGGGGAGGCTACATGGGCAAGGCGCACGCCGTGGCCTATGCGTCAGTGGGGGCCATTTTCGGGACCGGATTGCGACCAAGGCTGGAAATGATCTGTGCCTCGCGCGATAGCAGCGCCGAGCGGTACCGGAAGGCCTATGGGTTTGCCCGTGCCACGGCGGACTGGCGCACCCTCGTCGATGACCGACAGGTTGACGCGGTGGTCATCGCCACCCCGCAGGAAACGCATCGCCCCATCGCGGAAGCCGCGTTCGCGCTTGGCAAGCCCGTGTTCTGCGAAAAGCCGCTTGGCGCGTCGTTGGAGGACAGCCACGCAATGGTGGCAGCGGCAGAGGCGGCGGGTTGCCCGAACATGTCGGGCTTCAACTATATTCGCACGCCCGCCAGTCAGTTCGCCCGCAAACTGATCGCCGAGGGCGCGATTGGTGATGTGACATGGTTTCGGGGTGAGCACACCGAGGACTTTCTTGCCGATACAGCCGCCCCTGCAACCTGGCGCACGCAAGGCGCTGCGAATGGCACGATGGGCGATCTGGCGCCGCACATGATTAACGCGGCCTTGGCGTTGATCGGGCCGATTGACCGCCTGATTGCCGAGGTCGAAACCGTTCACGCCGAAAGGCCGGGCGGAACAGTCACAAATGACGACCATGCACAGATGATGTGCCGGTTTGCCAATGGCGTGATGGGGCACATGTATTTCAGCCGCATCGCGACGGGTCGCAAGATGGGCTATGCGTATGAAATCACCGGCACCAAGGGTGCGATCCGCTTCGATCAGGAAGACCAGAACGCGATCTGGTTGTACCGGATGGACGGCCCCGCGGCCACGCGCGGCTTCACCAAGATCCTGACAGGCCCCGATCACCCGGATTACCTGCCGTTTTGTCAGGGGCCCGGTCATGGTACCGGCTACCAGGACCAGATCATCATCGAGGCGCGTGACTTTCTGCGCGCCATAGAGACCGGCGCCCCCGTCTGGCCCACATTCCGCGACGGGATGGAGGTCAATCGCATCGTTGCCGCCGCCTTGCAGGCGTCCGCGCAGAAAACCTGGGTCGATGTCGCGCGCATCTGACCTCAATTCCCGGAGGAACCATGACGATAGAAATAGGCAATGCCCCATGCTCCTGGGGTGTGGAATTCGCGGATGACCCGCGCAACCCACCCTGGCGGCAGGTGCTGTCGGATTGCGCGGAGGCAGGGTATCGCGGGATAGAACTGGGCCCCGTAGGCTTCATGCCCGAAGACCCGGCGGTCCTGGCCGACGCATTGGCAGAGTTCAAGCTGTCGCTGATCGGCGGGGTGGTGTTCCGTCCGTTTCATGACCCGCAGGCCTGGGACGAGGTGCTCGATGCGTCACGGCGCACCTGCCGCGCGCTGGTGGCGCATGGGGCGCGGCACCTGGTGCTGATCGATTCGATATCGCCGCGCCGTGCGCCGACCGCGGGCCGCGCCGACGAAGCCGAACAGATGGACACTGCCGAATGGACGGCCTTCCGGGACCGGATTGCCACCATCGCCCGTATGGGCGCCGAGGACTACGGCCTGACCGTGGGCATCCACGCGCACGCGGCGGGGTTCATGGATTTCGAGCCGGAGCTGGAACGCTTGCTGGATGAGGTGGATGACAGCATCCTGAAAATCTGTTTCGACACCGGCCATCATTCCTATGCGGGCTTCGACCCCGTGGCGTTCATGAAGCAGCATATCGGGCGCATATCCTACATGCATTTCAAGGATATAGACCCGGTTGTGAAAGCCAGCGTCATCGAGAACCGAACCGGTTTCTACGACGCCTGCGGACAGGGCATTTTCTGTAACCTGGGCAAGGGCGATGTCGACTTTGCCGCCGTTCGGCAATTGCTTGTCGATGCGGGTTTTGACGGGTGGTGCACGGTGGAACAGGATTGCGACCCGACGCTGGATGTCTCGCCGCTGGCGGATGCCAGGGCGAACCGGGCTTACCTGGCGTCCATCGGGTTTTGAAAAGGATAGAAGCATGACACGTCTGAACTGGGGCATGATCGGTGGCGGCGAAGGCAGCCAGATCGGACCCGCGCACCGGCTTGGGGCGCTGGCCGATGGCAATTTCACCCTTGCCGCGGGCGCGCTGGACGCGGACCCCGCGCGCGGCAAGGCGTATGCCCAGCGCCTTGGTGTCGCCGCCGACCGCGCCTATGGCGACTGGCACGAGATGTTGGAGGGCGAACGCAACCGCGCCGACCGTGTGGATCTTGTGACGGTGGCAACCCCCAATTCCACGCATTTCGAAATCACCAGGGCGTTCCTCGAAGCGGGCTTCCATGTCCTGTGCGAAAAGCCCATGACCATGACCGTGGAAGAGGGCGAGGAAATCGTCCGCGTGGCCCGTGCAAGCGGCAGGATATGCGCGGTCAATTACTGCTATTCGGCCTATCCCATGGTGCGCGAAATGCGCGCGATGGTACGTAGCGGGCAGGTCGGCCGTGTGCGGCTGGTGGTGACGAATTTCAGCCATGGCCATCATGGTGACGCCACGGATGCCGACAATCCGCGCGTGCGCTGGCGCTATGACCCTGCCATGGCCGGGGTTTCGGGCCAATTTGCCGATTGCGGCATCCACGCGCTGCACATGGCCAGCTTCATCGCGGGCGATCAGGTGGAAAAGGTCTCGGCGGATTTCGCGTCGACCATTTCCAGCCGGGTGCTGGAAGATGACGCGATGGTGAATTTCCGCATGGCCGGGGGGACCGTGGGGCGGCTCTGGACATCCTCTGTCGCGATTGGTCGTCAGCACGGGTTCGACATTCAGGTCTTTGGCGAAACCGGCGGGATGCGCTGGGCGTCGGAGCACCCCAACCAGGTGCTGTACACACCCGTGGGCGGGCGCACCCAGATCATGGAAAAGGGCGAATCCGGCCTGTCGGATGACGCTGCCCGCCTGAGCCGCGTGGCCATTGCGCATCCCGAAGGTTTCCCGCTGGCGGTGGCGAATATCTATGTCGATCTTGCCGCTGCCATTCGGGGCGAGGCGCGCGACGGCCTGCCCGGCGCCGAGGACGGGCTGCGCTCGATGGCGGCTGTCTATGCCAGCGTGGAGTCCGCGCGCGCGCAAGGCGCTTGGGTGGACGCGCGCCCGCCGATGCTACGCTGAGAAAACGCCATCCCGAAGGGCATCAGCCTTTCGGGATGGGACGCAAGGTTCCACGTTCCACCAAGTCGCAGGAAAATAGCCGCGCCTCGGGCACGGCATCCTCGTCATACAGGATGCTCGCCATCAGATCGACCGCAGAGCGGATCATCGGGCGGATCGGCTGGCGGATCGTGGTCAGATCAATCAATTCCCAGCTCGACATTTCCATATCGTTGACCCCGATGATCCCGACATCGTCCGGGACGCGAATGCCATGTTCGCGCAGCGCGCTCAGTGCGCCGATGGACAGCACGTCATCGCCGCAGAAATACGCCTCTGCCATCGGGTGGCGGATGAGGTCCAGCATGGTCGTGCGCCCGGCGACGAAGGAATAGGCCTCACCGAAGGCCACATCCGTTTCAATCTCGGGATGCCGGGACATTTCTTCGCGGAAACCCTGCAACCTGTCTTGTGTTGTCGTCGCCGCTTCGGGGCCAGCAAGGAATGTCACCTTGCGATAGCCGCGCTCGGCCAGGGTGCGCCCGGCCATGCGCCCGGCTTCGACGTTGTCGATGCCCACGACATGCACCTGCGGCCGGCCCGAGAACCGTCCGAAGGCGTGGACGATCGGCATGCCCGCGTCACGAAAGGCGCGCGCAAAACCCACCGGCAGAGTGGAGGACGCCAGGATCACCCCGTCCACCGAATATTGCTGCATCATGCGCAGCGAGTCCTGCGGTTCGGTTTCATTCGAAAGGTTCACCAGCAATGGCCGCAACCCGGCATCCTGCAATTCCTTGGTGAACAGATCGAACACTTCGAGGAAGAACGGGTTTCTGAAGTTGTTGGAGACAAGCCCGACCAGTTTCGTGCGACCGGTTGTCAAGGAAGAGGCGAGCGCATTCGGGCTATACCCCAATTCATGCGCCGCTTTCAGCACCTTGCGCCGCATTTCGGGCGAAACGGAGGCCCCTTCCGTGAAGGCACGCGAGACCGCCGATCGCGACACGCCAGCCTTGTCTGCAACGTCTTTCAATGTGCGACGCATGATTTTCCATTTCCAGACGCACTCCACACCCAGAGTGACATAGCGGATTGTATGAACTGTTTCGCGCTTCTGAAAGCGCCAAATTGTTTGAAACCGGTTGCAAGAATCTGTTTTGCCATGCTACCGTCATGGTGGAAGCAGAGTGGCACCTGGGAAGAGGACGCGTGCCAGCGCGGGGCCGCAAGGGCTACGCGGCCGCAGGTGCAGAGTGTCACCGCGCCAAATTCTTGTTTGGAGGAGGACAGACAGATGCTCGGAACATGCTCAAGACGGCTTCTTGCAAGCTGTGCAGCCGCTGCGCTGCTGCCGCTTGGCGCCGCGATGGCACAAGATATCGGTGGCGGTGGCGAACTTGTGGTCGTGGCCAACGCCTCGCCACAGTCCATGCAGGCACAAACCGCTTACAAGGAAGTCAACGCGATCGGCATTCGCAACGTGATCGAACAATTGACCACGCTGGATCCCGAAACCGGCGAACTGATCCCGATGCTGGCAACAAGCTGGGAGCAGGTCGAACCGACACGCTGGCGCTTCCAGCTGCGTGAAGGCGTGACATTCCATGACGGCACGCCCTTCAATGCCAAGGCCGCCGCCGTCGGCATGAACTGGGTCTGGGATCCGGAAAACGCCTATTCGATCCGTGAAATGCGCGGACCGGAATTAACCGCGATGGCGGCGGATGAATACGTGCTCGACATCGTGACCGAAGCACCCGACCCGTTGCTGCCACGACGTGTTTATTTCGCGGGTCTTACCTCTGCCGAGCAGATCCTGAACGACCCGGCCAGCCATGACGCCACCCCGATCGGCACCGGGCCCTATCAGTTCGTCGAATGGGCGCAGGGCCAGTATTGGTTGTCTGAAAAGAACGAGGATTGGTGGGGCAATAGCGCCGATGACGCCTATGGCGAGATTTTCTTCGATAGCGTCCGCGTCGTGATCCGCCCCGAGGAAACCGTGCGCGCGGCAATGGTCGAAGCGGGCGAAGCGCATCTGGCGAAGTTCATCACCGTGGATGATTGCAACCGCTTCGAGGATGCGGACAACCTGAAATGCGTGTTGGAACCATCCGATACCTATCTGCAAATGCGGCTGGATCAGGACGGGGCACACCCCACGTTGTCGGACCTGCGCTTTCGCGAAGCCGTGTTCACGGCGGTCGATACGGCGGGTATCCGCGAGTTCATCATGGTCCACACTGGCCAAAACCATTTTCGGCCTGATCCCGGCCACCAGCGGCCGCGTCACCTATGACGGGCGCGTCATTCCCGGGCCGTCCAGCCAAGAGATGCATCAGATCCGTCGCGACATCCAGTTCGTGTTCCAGGACCCTTATGCCTCTCTCAACCCGCGCATGACGGTGTTTGACCTGATCTGCGACGAGCCGGTCTCGGCGCTTGCGCAGCAACGCATCCTGTTGCAAGGGGATGTCCCCAATCCTGCCAATCCGCCCAGCGGTTGCCGTTTCAGGACACGCTGCTGGAAAGCCACCGACCTGTGCGCGCGCGACAGACCGGACCTGAAGATCCGGCAGAACACCGATCACCCCAGCGCCTGCCATTTCGCCGAACAACGGAAACTGGCGCAGGCATGACCGAGCAGCTCACCCCAGAAGATACCTTGACCCAGGAAACCAAAATGACCACGCTCCCGGACACCATTCGCCTGACGACCGCACAGGCCATCGTGCGCTGGCTTTTGAACCAGTATATCGAAATCGACGGCGTTGAAACGCGTATCTGTGGCGGTGGCTTTGGCATTTTCGGCCATGGAAACGTGCCCTGCCTGGGCGAAGCGATTTATCCGCATATCGCGGAAATGCCGCTTTACCGGGGCCAGAACGAACAGGGCATGGGGTTTGCCGCCGCGGCCTATGCCAAGTATCACCTGCGCCGCCGCTTCATGTTCTGCACCGCCAGCGCCGGGCCGGGCACGGCCAACTTGCTGACCGCCGCCGCGCTCGCGCATGCCAACCGATTGCCCATGCTGATGTTGTGCGGCGATACATTCCTGACGCGTCTGCCCGACCCGGTGTTGCAGCAGCTGGAGCATTTCGGCAATCCCACCCTGGGTGTGAATGATGCGTTCAAGCCGGTGAGCCGCTACTGGGACCGCATTACCCATCCCGCGCAGGTCATCCAGTCGCTGCCCGCCGCGCTGGCGACGATGCTGGATCCGGCCGATTGCGGCCCGGCCTTTCTCGGGCTGCCGCAGGATGTGCAGGGCTGGACCTATGATTACCCGGTCGGTTTCTTTGCCCGTCGTGTGCATCGCATCCGCCGCCAGACCCCGGACATGCGCGAGATCACCGATGCCGCTGCGCTGCTGGCCGGGGCGCAGCGCCCCATCATCATCGCGGGCGGCGGCGTGCAGTATTCGGGCGCTGTGTCGGAACTGACCGAATTCGCCGAAGCGCATGGCATTCCGGTGGTCGAAACCATCGCGGGTCGTGCGAACATGTGCGCTGACCATCCGCTGAACATTGGCCCGATCGGCGTTACCGGGTCCGACAGCGCCAATGCCATCGCCGAACAGGCCGACGTGGTGCTGGCCGTGGGCACGCGGTTGCAGGATTTCACGACCGGATCATGGACGGCCTTTGCCGGGGATGCGCGGTTCATCGGGCTGAATGTCGGGCGACATGACGCGATGAAACACCTGTCGCAGCCTGTCGTGGGCGATGCGAAACTGGCCTTGCCGCAGCTTGGTGCTGCACTGGACGGGTATTGCGCGCCGCAAGATTGGACCACCCGCGCCAAGGATGAGCGACGCGCATGGGATGCCTATGTCGCGGACAACGTGGCGCAGGGAAACCGCCCCAACAGCTATGCGCAGGCCATCGGCGTGGTCAACGACCTGTGCGACAAGCGCGACCGGGTTGTGACCGCGGCCGGTGGCCTGCCCGCCGAAGTGACCGCGAACTGGCGCACGCTGGACGTGGGCACGGTCGATGTGGAATTCGGCTTCTCTTGCATGGGGTATGAAATCGCGGGCGGCTGGGGCGCGCGGATCGCGCAGGCCGAGGTCGAACCAGAGCGCGACACCATCGTTTTCGTGGGCGATGGCAGCTACCTGTTGATGAACTCGGACATCTATTCCAGCGTTCTGACGCGCAAGAAGCTGATCGTGCTGGTGCTGGACAATGGCGGTTTCGCGGTCATCAACAAGTTGCAGAACAATACCGGGCAGGACAGTTTCAACAACCTGATCGCCGATTGCCCGACCGTGCCGGACCCTTTTGCGGTGGATTTCGACTCCCATGCCCGCGCGATGGGCGCGGATGCTGTCACCGTGGCCAACCCTGCCGAACTGGGCGCGGCGTTCACCCGCGCCAAGGCCTCGGACAAGACCACCGTGATCGTCATGCAGGTCGATCCCTACGAGGGCTGGACCACGCAGGGCCATGCCTGGTGGGAAATCGGCACGCCGCAAGTTTCTGGCAACGCGAACGTGCGCGCGAAACATGCCGAGGTCGAGGCCGAGCGGGCCAAGCAACGGCGGGGGGTGTAAGATGCGTCTAGCGGGCAATCGCTTTGTCATCATCGGGCGCGCGGGCATGGATATCTACCCCGACCCGCCGGGAACGCGCACCGAGGAGGCGTCACATTTCTTCGCCTGCCTTGGTGGCTCATCGGCGAATATCGGCGTGGCGATCACCAAGCTGGGCGGCAGCGCCGATCTTGTCACCTGCGTGTCGGATGATGCCATCGGACGCTTCGCGCTGAACGAGCTGGACAAATACGGGGTCGGGCGCGCGCATGTGCGTTCCGTGGGTGGCGAGGCCCGCAATTCGCTGGCCGTGGTCGAAAGCCGTATCGAGGACCATCAATCGGTCATCTATCGCAACGGCGCCGCGGATTTCGAGATGACGATGGCAGATGTCGAGGCGGTGGATTACAGCCAATACGATGCCCTGATCACCACCGGCACGGTCTTTGCGGCGGACCCCTCGCGCGCGGCGGCGTTTCGGGGCTTCGAGTTGGCGAAGGCGGCAGGATTGCCCCTGATCTTCGATATCGACTATCGACCGTATTCTTGGCCGTCCGCGCAGGTGGCGGCCGATGTTTATTCCCGCGCCGGGGCGATGTGCGATGTAATCGTGGGCAATGATGTCGAGTTCGGCTTCATGGCGGGCGATTACGATCGCGGGCTGGACAAGGCGCGCGACTTGGTCGCCCAAGGGGCTCGCCTCGCGGTGTACAAGATGGGTGAAAAGGGCGCGATCACGATCACGCCTGACGGCGACATCACCACCGGCATCTACCCGACCAACGCGCTGAAACCGACCGGCGCGGGCGACAGTTTCATGGGCGGCCTGGTGGCGGGCCTCGCGGGCGGAAAATCCGTGCGTGACGCCGTGTTGCAAGGCTCGGCCAGCGCCGCGATGGTGGTGGCACGGGTCGGCTGCGCGCCCGCCATGCCGTCCACCCCAGAGCTTGAGGATTTTCTCGAGCGCCATGCCGCCCCCAATTCGGTCTGAAAGGAAATTCGATGCATATTGCCCCCCATGACAACCAGAACCGACCCATCGTCGATGTGCAGGACGCGCATGTGCCGCTTGTCTATTTCAACATCGTGACGCTGCGCGCGGGCGAAAGCTTCGAGTATCGCGTGCCGGGCTACGAAACCTGCGTGGTTCCGGCCACCGGCACCGTCACCGTGGAAACCGGCGGTGAAACCTATGCCGGTATTGGCCATCGTGGCGCGGATGTCTGGGATGGTGATCCCGAAGGCGTCTATGTCCCCACCGACACCGGCGCGCGCATCACCGCGCAGACGGATACCGAATGCTTCATCGCGGGCGCACAGTTCGCCGAGACGCTGAAACCCTTCGCCGTGCGAGCTGGCGATCTGGACCTGGTGCAATACGGCAGCGACGACACCAAGACGCACCGCAAGATCAAGCATATTCTGGGCGCGGGCCACCATGACCGCGTGGGCCGGTTGCTGGTGTCGGAATTGTTCACCGTGGGCGCGGGCGGCTGGTCGGGCTTTCCCAGCCACAAGCACGACACGGACCGGCGGGATGGCGCCGGGGGCGAAATGGTCGAAACCCGTCATGATGAATGCTACAATTTCCGGTTCAAGCCAGATTACGGGTCGGGCATGCAAATGCTGCAACGGGTCGATAACGAACCCGGCGACGCCTATCATATCATGAACCGCTCGACCGTGTTGATCGACAAGGGCTATCACCCGTGCTGCGCGTTGCCGGGCTACGAGATGTATTATTTCACCATCCTTGGCGGGCAGTCACAGCGCAGCCTGAAGCAGTATTTCCAGCCCACCCATGCCGAACAGTTGCACTCGATCCCCGGAATCATGGACATGGTGGCGAAGTTCAAATGACCCTCGCAACCCTGTCCGAGGTGCTGCAACCCGCCGTCAAAGGGGGCTATGCTGTTCCGGGGCTTGTCTGCCTTGGCTGGGAAGACATGCGCGCCTATGCCATGGCCGCGCAGGCCGAAGGCGCGCCGGTCATCCTGCAAGCCGGGCCTTCGTGCCGCGCGCATACGCCGCTGCCGGTTCTGGGCGCGATGATGCGCCATCTGGCGGCGGATGTGGATGTGCCCGTGGTCGTGCATCTCGATCACGGCTACACGCTGGACGAGTGCATTGCCGCGCGTGATGCGGGCTTCACCTCGTTGATGTATGACGGCTCGCGCAAGCCGCTGGCGCAGAATATCGACGAGACAGCCCGGATCGCCGAACTGGCCCACGAGGCGGGGATTTCCTGCGAGGGCGAGGTCGGGTTCGTGGGCTATGCAGGCGGCGAGGGCTCTGCCGGGACCGACCCGGAAGACGCGACAATTTTCGCGCGCGACAGCGGCGTCGACGCGATGGCGATTTCCGTGGGCAACGTGCATTTGCAGACCGACCATGAGGGCGGGCTGGACGAGGCCCGCATCCGCGCGATCGAGGCCGTGACGCAGGTGCCGCTGGTCATACATGGGGGCTCTGGCGTGCCTTATGCGCAGCGCGCGGCGCTGGCGGCGGGATCGCGGATCGCCAAGTTCAATATCGGCACCGAATTGCGTATGGCCTTCGGCGCGGCCTTGCGGGCGGCCGTGAACGCCGACCCCGCGCGCTACGACCGCGTGTCGATACTGAAGGAAACACATGATCCCGTCCTCGATGCCGCGCGCGCGGTCATCAATGGGCTGGGCGCAACCGGAAAGGCATGAGATGTTAAGAGTAGGGCTTCTGGGCTGCGGGCGCATCGGACAGGTTCATGCGCGCAGTATCAAGGCGCTGGACGACGCGCGGCTTGTGGCCGTGGCCGATGCCATGCCCGATGCGGCGAATGCCTTGGCCGCGTCGACGGGTGCCGAGACACGCGATGTCGGGGCCATTCTGGCAGCCGCGGATGTGGATGCCGTCATCATCGGCACGCCGTCGGACAGCCATTTCGACCAGATCATGGGCGCGGCAAAGGCGGGCAAGGCGATTTTCTGCGAAAAACCCATCGACATGTCGGTGGATAATATCCGCGCCTGCATGGATGCGGTCGCGGTCGCGGGCGTGCCTTTCATGGCCGGGTTCAACCGCCGGTTCGACCCGAATTTCGCCACGCTGCGCGCTCGCATCCGTGCCGGGGATATCGGCGCTGTGGAACTTGTCAGCATCACGTCTCGTGATCCCGCGCCGCCGCCGGCGTCGTATATTGCGCGTTCGGGCGGGTTGTTCCGGGACATGATGATCCATGATTTCGACATGGCACGCTTCCTGATGGGCGAAGAGTTCATCCGCTTGCAGGCTGTCGGCAGCAGCCTGGTGGACCCGGAAATCGGGGTTGCGGGGGATGTGGATACCGCCGCCGTGATCCTGACCACGGCCAGCGGGCGGATCTGCCAGATTTCCAATTCGCGCCGTGCGGCCTATGGTTACGACCAGCGGATCGAAGTGCATGGCGCGCTGGGCATGTTGCGGGCCGAGAACCAGCTTGAAACCACGGTCGAGATCGCGACAAAAACAGGCTTCCGTCGCGACCCCGCACAGCATTTTTTCCTTGAACGCTACGAGGCCGCATATCTTGCGGAAATGCGCGGTTTCGTTGCCGCGGCCACCGGCGCGGCGGCGGCTGACCCGAACATCCTTGACGGCTTGCAGGCCCAGATCATGGCCGATGCGGCGACGCGCGCGCGGGACACTGGCCAACCCGTGGACCTGCCCGCGCCCTAGTCGTTGTCCGGGGCGCGCCAGTTCAGCACCAGGTGCCAGGCCAGATAACCGCCAATCGCGGCCGACAGCCAGGCCCAGGCCGTGTTGCCCATGCTCCATTCAACATTGGCCCATAGAAAGGGCGCTGCCACCAACACGTAGCGACGCCATTTGGGGCGGTAGAAAGGATTGGCAGGGTCAATCAGGCGCATTTTGATGTTTTTTCAGCAATGGTCCGGCGACCTGTTCAGACAGCAGTTTCGGCGACGTGAACGGGGCAATCGCGTGGCCATCCTGACAGGTTCAAGTCCGAACGCCAACCGTTCAAAACCGGCAGCAAATTGCAAATGACCGCCAAGACAAACCGTGCAGCGAACATTATGGATATCAACAGCCTATGCCATACGCGGGTGGCAAATGGAGGACGGACATGACGCGTGGTCTGATCATCGCGGTCTGTGGAGAGTCTGGCGCCGGGAAATCCACAACGACCCGATGCCTTGAGAAAATTTGCTACGGGTCATTTTCGCTATCCGGCTTGCTGCGACAAGAGGCGGAGGAAACCCTTGGCGCGCCGACGCGACTCCAGGTTCAGCAGCATGGCAAGTCGATGCAAGCCCGACATGGCAATGACTATCATGCGCGGCGTCTCGACCAAGAAACTGGTCTTTTCTTGGAAAGCCACGCGGTTGTAGACCGATTGCGCAACAAGGATGAGCTGTCCTATCTGCGCGGTCGGGCCGCGCAGGCGGGTGCCGATCTGAAACTTCTGGCGCTGGTGCTGGATGACGACACGCGGTTCGAGCGCGTTATGGGCCGGAAGGTCGCGCCCGGCCCTGATTACGGGTCTGACAGGGGCCCGAACACCCGTTCGGATGTCAGCCGCCTGCCATTTCCAAACCCCTGGCGCGCTATTCCGGGCTGCCGGACGCCAGGGACGTTGCACCGTTACCATCGTATCGACGCAGGCAGTCATGCCCCAGGATATCGCGTCACACTCCAGCTCAAAACTCGACCACCGCGCGGATGGATTTGCCGTCGTGCATCAGGTCGAACCCCTCGTTGATCTGGTCCAAAGTCAGCTTGTGGGTGATCATCGGGTCGA
>JAAAPG010000063.1 GCA_009908405.1 Alphaproteobacteria bacterium
GGTGCAGGCGCGGCGGGTGGTCTTTCAGGATTGCCCGCGCGCCCGCGTCGCCCATTAAGCGCGCTATTGCGGGAAATACCCGTTGCGGCAGGATGACCGGGTGGCCGGGCTGGCCATCCTCTGTGGCGGCGCGCAGCGGCCTGTCAGGCTGCTCGGCCTGCGCGGCCCAAAGCGCGGACATGTCGCCGGTGGTGATGTCGGGCATGTCGGGCAGGGCGACCATCAAGGCGCTTGCGCCGATGTCGCGGGCCCAAGCCGCGCCCGCGCGCAGGCTTGCGGCCATGCCTTCGGCGGCGTCTATTTCGACCAGTGTCAGGTCCAGCCCGTCCAAGACGGCGCGGCGCGGGCTGGCGATGGGCAGGGTCACGGCCACGTAGGCCTCCGTGGCCTTTGCCCGCAGCGCGGACCGCCGCAGCAGCGCCACGCCATCCACCTGTTCCAGCAGCTTGTCGCGCCCCCGCATGCGCCGGGACGCGCCCGCCGCCGGCAGCAGGATCGCGCGCGTCATCGCTCGGGGATAAGCCCGCGCGGGGCGAAGCGCAGCATCAGCAACAGCGCCACGCCCATGGTCAGCAGCCGCATATAGCTGGCCGAGGACAACAGATGCGCTTTCAGGTCGGACGTGTCGGCCATGCCCGATGTGACCAGTTCCATGAACCAGCGCCCGGCCGGTTCGACCTGCACCCACAGGAACCAGACGATGAACCCGCCCAGCACCGCGCCCCAGTTATTGCCCGAGCCGCCGACGATGACCATCACCCAGATCAGGAAGGTGAAGCGCAAGGGTTCATAGCTGCCGGGGGTCAACTGCCCGTCCATCGACACCATCATCGCACCTGCCAGCCCGCATAGCGCAGACCCCAGCACGAAAATGGCCAGGTGGCGCTGCGTCACGTCCTTGCCCATGGCGCGGGCGGACACTTCGTTGTCGCGGATCGCGCGCATCATCCGGCCCCAGGGCGAATTCCACGCGCGTTCCGACAACCAGATCAGCGCGCCCAGCACCAGTGCGAACAGCCCGGCATAGCCAAGGCCCGACACGACAGAGGCCGCTTGCTGCACGTCCCAGCCCAAGGTATCCGCCAGCGATTGCACCCACGGGGCCGCTTGCAGGTCCACGGGCCGCGTGACGGGACGGTCAATACCGGTCACGTTGTTCACACCGCGCGACATCCACCCTTCGAATTTCAGAACCGCGATGACGATTTCCGAAATGCCAAGCGTGGCGATCGCAAGGTAGTCGGACCGCAGGCCAAGGCTGACCTTGCCCACGGCCCAGGCCACCGCGGCAGCGAACAGCGCGCCCACGGGCCAGGCCAGAACGACCGGCAGCCCAAGACCGCCGAGGTAGCCTTCTGAGGCGGGGTTGACCGCTTCAATCGCCTGCGTGGCCGGGCCGAACACGGCAGAGGTTATAAAATACCCCACGACCAGCACGCCGAACACGGCCAGCCCGCGCAGGCGCCCCTTGGGCAGGCGCTTGTAGACCAGCACGGCGGCCAGAATGCTGGCCACGCCCAGCAACAGGCCCAGAAGCGCGCCGGGTCCGCCCGCGGCCCAGGCGTCTGGCACCGGGGGTTGCGCGACCAGCACAACGGCCAGCCCGCCCACGGCGGTAAAGCCCATGACGCCAACGTTGAACAGCCCGGCAAAGCCCCATTGCATGTTCACGCCCAGCGCCATGATGGCCGAGATCAGGCTCATGTTCAGGATGGTGAGGGCCAATTGCCAGCTTTGAAACGCGCCCACGGCGGCCAGCACCAGCGCCATCACGGCGAACAAGACATACCCGCGCGCGGTCATAGCACTTTCCCCTTGAAGATTCCGGTGGGTCGGAACAGCAGCACGATGACAAGGATCATGAAGGTCACGGCGAATTTGTAGTCGACCGGCAGAAGCTGGACCATGCCCGACGGCTCCAGCCCCTCGGGCAGCAGGTGGCCCGCCACGCGCCGCCACGCGAAGGTCACGCCCATTTCCGCCAGCGCCACCACGTAGGCGCCCACGATCGCGCCCAAGGGGTTGCCAAGCCCGCCCAGAATGGCGGCGGCGAACATCGGCAGCAGAAGCTGGAAATAGTTGAAGGCGCGAAAGCCCTTGTCCAGCCCGTAAAGCGTGCCCGCCAGCACCAGCAGGATGCCAGTGATGACCCATGTGATCGTGACCACCCGTTCGGGGTTTATGCCCGACAGCAGCGCCAGATCCTCGTTATCGGAATAGGCGCGCATGGATTTGCCCGCGCGGGTGCGGTTCAGGAACCAGAACAGCGCCACCATGACGATCAGCGCGGTGACGATGGTGATGGCTTGCGCATTGCGCAGCGCCAGCCCCTCGGCCAGCCCGGTAAAGTCGCGGAAATCGCGCACGTTGAACACGAAGCGCGCGCCATCCTCGAACCGGGTTTCGCCCACGCCCATGAACAGGCGGGTAATGCCGTTGGTCACGAACATCACCCCAAGCGAGGCCATGACGAAGATCATCGGCTTTGCGCGCACCCGGCGGTAGTAGCGATAGACCAGCCGGTCTGCGGCCAGCAGGTAGAGCACCATGGCCACCACGCCGAAGGGCACGGCCAGAAGCGCCGTCGGCAAGGGCGCGATGCCGATGCCAGCGCCTTGCAACAGGAAGGTCGCGCCGATGACCGCCGCCGTGCCCAGCGCCATCGTGTCGCCATGCGCGAAATGGGCAAAGCGCAGGATGGAATAGATCAGCGTGATCCCCAGCGCGCCCAGCGCCAATTGGCTGCCATAGGCCAGCGCCGGGACCAGCATGAAATTCGACAGGGTGACGAGTGCGTTCAAGAAATCCATATCTTAGCCCCCCAAGAAGGATTTGCGCACATCCGGGTCGGCCAGCAGCGCCTGTCCGGTGTCGGTGAAACGGTTGGCGCCCTGCACCAGGACATAGCCTTTATCTGCGATTTCAAGCGCCTGGCGGGCGTTTTGCTCCACCATCAGGATGCTGATCCCGGTGCGGGCGATTTCGATGATGCGGTCGAACAGCTCATCCATCACGATGGGGCTGACGCCCGCGGTCGGCTCATCCAGCATCAGGAGCTTCGGTTGCGTCATCAGCGCGCGGCCCACGGCGACCTGCTGGCGCTGCCCGCCCGAAAGCTCGCCCGCCGCCTGCCCACGCTTGTCGCGCAGGATCGGGAACAGGTCGTACACCTGCTCCATGGTGGCGGCGATGTCGTCGCGACGGATGAAGGCGCCCATCTCGAGGTTCTCTTCCACCGTCATGGAGGGAAAGATGTTGCCGGTCTGCGGCACGAACCCCATGCCCTCGCGCACCCGCGCTTGCGGGGTAAGCTGGGTAATGTCGCGCCCGTCCAGCCGCACCGCGCCCGCGCGTAGCTTCAACATGCCGAAAACGGCCTTCATCGCGGTGGATTTGCCCGCGCCATTGGGGCCGACGATAACAGCGATCTGGCCCTTTTCCACGGCAATGGTGCAGTCATGCAGAATATCCGCGCCGCCATAGCCGCCGGTCATGGCGTCGCCGATCAGGAAAGGGTCTGCCATGGATCAGCTTTCTGTCTGGAAGCGGAGTGCGTCAAGCACATGCTGCATCTGTGCGCTGAGCAGTTCAGGCTCTGGCGCTGCTCCGCCATCCAGTGCCAGAAACAAGCGGGTTTCACCCCGAGAGGCCACAGCCATGATGAAAGCAGACTGCCCTGCGTCGGACTGCTCGGAAATCACGCGCGCAGAGGCAGACACGTCTTGCGCGGTCAGCGTATCGCGCGAGATCTCGGACAATGCCTGCTCTCCGGCGTCTTGTGCGTTGATGTCGAACAGCAGGTCAAGAACGTCGTCATCCGACATTGCGTTCAGATCACTCGGCAACGCGCTGATATCCAGCCACATGTCATCTTCAAGGCTGATCACCAGCGTGCCCTGTTCCGGGGCCGATGGCGTTGCGGCAATCGCATCAAGGTCGCAGATCTCGAAACCTGCTGGCGCGGGGAAACACTGTGCATGCGCCGGTTTTGCAAATGCAAGCACTGTCACGGCGAGTGCGGAATATGCGATCCAGTGGTTAAGCTGCCCCATCTGCGGCCTCCTTCTTGACCTTGTTCTTCAACCCGGTGCCCAAGTAGGCCTCGATCACCGCCTCATTCGCCTTGATCTGGTCCAGCGTGCCCTCGGCCAGCACGCGGCCCTCGGCCATGCAGATGACCGGGTCGCAGATGCGGCCGATGAAATCCATGTCATGCTCGATCACGACGAACGTGTATCCCTGTTCGCGGTTCAGCCGGACGATGGCATCGGCGATGGTGTTCAACAGCGTGCGGTTCACGCCCGCGCCGACCTCGTCCAGAAAGACGACACGCGCGTCGGTCATCATGGTGCGGCCCAGTTCCAGCAGCTTTTTCTGCCCGCCCGAAATCTGGCCCGCCTTTTCGTCGGCAATGTGGTCGATGGTGAGGAATTCCAGCACCTCGTTGGCGCGGGCGCGGATGCGGCGCTCTTCCTCGGCCACGCGGGCGCCCTTGAACCACGCATCCCACAGGTTTTCGCCGGACTGGCACGGCGGGACCATCATCAGGTTCTCGCGCACGGTCATGGAGTGGAATTCATGCGCGATCTGGAAGGTGCGCAGCAGCCCCTTGTGGAACAGTGCATGCGGGGGCAGGGCGGTAATGTCCTCGCCCAACATGGTGACGGTGCCCGATGTGGGCGGCAAAACGCCCGCGATCACGTTGAACAGCGTCGTTTTACCCGCGCCATTCGGGCCGATCAGCCCGGTGATGGACCCCTCGGCAATTTCCAAACTCGCACCATCGACGGCATGAAACCCACCAAAATGCTTGTGCAGGTTTTCCACCCGGATCATGGACATGTGGCTGGTCCTTCATAAGGTTTGCGGCCCAAGAGTTCACCCTTGGGCCGCAAGACCGTGTCACAGCAAAGTTTAGTGGAACTTGACCGTGTTGTATTCGCCATCTTCGACGACGTACTCACGGAAGCTGCCAGCCGCTTCGCCGGGGCCGACAAGCTCGACACTGGTTGCGCCGACATAGTCGATCTCGCCGCCATTCGCGAGGATTTCCAGACCCTTGGCCAACTCGCCCGGCAGGATCGGCTCGCCCGGCGCATTGGCCACGGACAAAACATTGGCGGCAATGCCCTCGGGGGTTGCTTCGCCAGCGGCCTGCGCGGCCAGCGCCAGGATCGCGGCGGCATCGTAGCTTTCGCGGGTGTAGCTGCTGTCGCCGCGCACGCCGGCGGCATCCGCTACCGCGGCAAAGGCATCCGCGCCATCGCCCTGCGCCCAGGGAATGGTGCCGACGGTGCCTTCCAGCGCCTCGCCCGTGTTGGCGACCAGCGCGTCACCATACATGCCGTCGCCCATGAAGAACTGGTCGAACGCGCCAAGCTCATACGCCGTGCGCAGGGTGGACCCGCCGCCATCGGTATAACCCAGGATCACCAGCGCGTCGCCCCCGGCGGCGGCCAGCGTGCCCACTTCGGCGGAATAGTCGCCCTTCGCCTCTTCATGCGGGACGGTGGTGGTGATGGTGCCACCTGCCGCCGTGTAGGCGTCGGCAAAGGCGGTCGCGAACCCGGAGCCATAGTCGTTGTTCGTGTGGGTCAGCGCGACGGTGTCGAAGCCGCGCTCCATCACGATATCGGCCAGGATCACGCCTTGCCGCGCGTCGGACGGCGCGGTGCGAAAGAACATGCCGTTCGATTCGGTGGTGGTGAAGGCGGGCGAGGTAGCGGACGGCGAGATCATCGGCACGCCGGCGGACATCGCCACGTTCTGCAACACCGCCATGGTGACGCCGGAACAATCGGCGCCGACCATCGCGACAATGCCGTCGGACGAGATCAGGCGCTCGGCGGCGGCTTGCGCGGCAGAGCTGTCGACACAGGTCGAATCGGCGCGCACGGGCGTGATGGTCGCCCCATCCAGGAACAGGCCGCTGTCGCTGATTTCCTGCATCGCCAGTTCGGCACTGTCGGCCATGAATGGGGTGATGTCCTCGATCGGCCCGGTATAGCCCAACAGCACGCCCATCTTGACCTCTTGGGCCGTGGCGATGCCTGCGGAAAGCGCCAGCGCGGTGCTGGCAAGAAGCAGTTTCTTCATGGTCGTCTCCCGTTACATTATTGCTTTTGCGCCGCACCTTGGCGGGCCGACGGTTTTTCCGTCCTGCAAAAGTCGTAGCATGCCGGTTTTGCCGGGAAAAGAGCAAAGGCGCGGGCGGTTGTTCCGGTTATTCCAGCTCGATCGTGCCGGGCGGTTTGCTGGTGCAATCGTAAAAGACCCGGTTGATGCCGCGCACTTCATTGATGATGCGGGTCGCGGTTTCGCCCAGGAATTCATGCGTGAACGGGTAGTAATCCGCCGTCATGCCATCCACGGACGTCACCGCCCGCAGCGCCAGCGCATAATCATAGGTCCGCCCGTCGCCCATCACGCCCACGGTGCGCATGGGCAGGATCGCGGCGAAAGCCTGCCAGATCTCGTCATACAGGCCGTGCTTGCGGATCTGGTCGATATAGATCGCATCGGCGCGGCGCAGGATGTCCAGCTTGTCGCGCGTGATCTCTCCGGGGCAGCGAATGGCAAGGCCGGGGCCGGGGAAGGGATGGCGGCCGATGAAGCTGGCGGGCAGGCCCAGCTCGCGGCCCAAGGCGCGCACTTCGTCCTTGAACAACTCGCGCAAGGGCTCGACCAGTTTCAGCCCCATCTTCTCGGGCAGGCCGCCGACATTGTGGTGGCTCTTGATCGTGACAGAGGGCCCGCCGCTGAAGCTGACCGATTCGATGACATCGGGATAGAGCGTGCCTTGCGCGAGGAATTCCGCCCCCTCAATTTCGCCCGCGTATTTCTGGAACACGTCGATGAACAGACGCCCGATGATCTTGCGCTTCTGCTCCGGGTCGCTGACACCGTCCAACTCGCCCAGGAACAGGTCGGATTCGTCGGCATGGATGAGCGGGATGTTGTAATGGTCGCGGAACATTGTCACGACCTCGTCGGCCTCGTTCTGGCGCAGCAGCCCGTGGTCCACGAACACGCAGGTCAGCTGGTCGCCGATGGCTTCGTGGATCAGAACGGCAGCGACCGAGCTATCCACCCCGCCCGACAGCCCGCAGATGACGCGCTTGTCACCCACCTGTTCACGGATTTTCGCAATCGCCTCGGCCCGGTAGGCGCCCATGGTCCAGTCGCCGGTGAACCCCGCAAGCGTCAGGAAATTGCCCAGCATCTGCGCGCCCTTGGGCGTGTGGTGCACCTCTGGGTGAAACTGCACGGCGTAGAAGCGGCGCGCGGGATCGCCGACGATGGCAAAGGGCGCACCCTGCGAGGTGGCGATCACCTCGAACCCCGGCGCAAGCGCGGTCACGCGGTCGCCATGGCTCATCCAGACCTGTTCGCGTCCTGCATCGAACAGCCCGTTGAAGATCGTGTCGCCCGCGTGGCCAGAGGCGGGTTCGATAAAGGCGCGGCCAAATTCGGCGTGATGGCCGGATTCGACCTGTCCGCCAAGCTGCGCCATCATCACTTGCTGGCCGTAGCAGATGCCGAAAACGGGCACGCCCATCTCGAACACCGCTTGCGGCGCGCGCGGGCTGCCCGGTGCGGGCACCGATCCCGGCCCGCCCGACAGGATGATCGCTCTGGGCGTGCGCGCGGCGAGAAACGCATCATCCACCGTGTGGAACGGGTGAATTTCGCAATAGACATTCCACTCGCGCAGGCGCCGCGCAATCAACTGCGTGACCTGGGAACCGAAATCGATGATGAGGCAGAAATCATGGCGTGACATGACCCGAGCGCATAGGACAAAGCCCGCAGGTCGGCAAGAGGGTAAGGTGCGTGCTAGCACGCACCCTACGCAATAACCACCGTTCCGGGCAGGCGTCAGCCTTGCGCGGCCATGATCTGCACATCCGCCACATTGGTGCCGGTGCCGCCCGTGACCAGCAGATCGCCCGCCAGCGTCAGGGCGGCATGGCTGTCGTTATTGGCGAGGAGCGCCTTCGGGTCGCCCCCGGCAGCCCGAATGCGTGCGACCGTGCCGCCATCGACCAACGCGCCAGCGGCCTGTGTCGGGCCGTCGCGCCCGTCGGTGCCGCCCGACAGAAAGCGCCAACCCTGACGGTCCTGCAAGGCCAGTGCCACGCGCAGGGCCAGTTCCTGGTTGCGCCCGCCCAACCCGGTTCCGCGCAAGGTGACGGTGGTTTCCCCACCCAGCACGGTCACGCCGGGGTGTTCGGCCAAGGCCACGATCCGCGCCGCCGCCGCCGCCACATCGCCCATCAAAGGCACCGGGTCGGCCTGCGCGCGGGGCAGGGCGCGGGCCACCGCCGCCACGGATTGCGCGTTCGACCCGACCAGGTGGTTCGCGGCCTCTGGCACGGCGCGCGGGGCATCGTCGCGGCGCAGCACCGCGCGTACGCTGTCCGGAACCTCTGCCCACAGCCCGTGATCCTCCAGCAGGCGCATCGCCTCGGCCCGCGTACAGATCGGGGCCACCGTGGGGCCGGAGGCGATGACCCGCAGATCGTCGCCGATGACATCCGACAGGATCAGCGCGGTTACAGGCGCCGGGGCCGCGCAGTGCAACACCCCGCCGCCCTTCAGCCGCGACAGGTGCTGGCGCACCATGTTCATTTGCGTGATATCCAGCCCCGCGCCCAGCAGCAGGCGGTTGACCTGCGCCTTCTCGTCCAGCGTCACCCCTGACACCGGCGCGGGCACCAGTGCCGAGCCACCGCCCGACACCAGAACCAGGACCGTGTCGTTGCGCGTGGTGCGCGCAAGCATCTTTTGTACCGCAAGCCCGGCCTGCAGCCCGTTCTCGTCCGGCACCGGATGGCCCGCTGCCATGACCCGCGCCCCCGCGACCGGCCCGGCATTTTCGTAATTCGTGACCACAAGCGCAGCATGGGGCTTGGGCAAAGCCGCCAAGGCCGCGCCCATCATCGCGCCCGCCGCCTTGCCGATGGCCAGCACGAATATACGCCCCTCGGGCCTTGCAAATCGCCCGCTCTCGAGCGCGCGCGCGACCGCGCGGGCCGGGTCGGCGGCGTCGATCCCGGCCAGAAACGCCGCGCGCATCTGGTCGGCATCGGGAAGGGGGTGTTGGGTCATGGGTCTGCTTTCGTCTTGGATTATCCCCTAGGTGCTTGTTATAGGTCCGGATAACAAGACCTTGTCACAACCAGAACGCGAAAGGGCGGCCATGTTCGATCTGACGGGAAAACGCGCACTCATCACCGGGGCGTCGGGCGGTATAGGCGCCGCGATTGCGCGCGCGCTGCACGAGGCCGGGGCCACGGTTGCACTGTCGGGCACGCGCGAGGCACCGCTCAGCGCCTTGGCTGCCGAGTTGGGCGGGCGCGCGCATGTCGTGCCCTGCAACCTGTCCGACCCCGAAGCGGTTGACGGGCTGGTCAAGGCCGCGACCGATGCCATGGGCGGCGTGGATATCCTGGTCAACAACGCCGGGATCACCCGCGACAACCTGGCCATGCGCATGTCCGACACCGAATGGCAGGACGTGATCGACGTGAACCTGAGCGCCTCCGCCAAGCTGATGCGCGCGGCCATGCGCGGGATGATGAAGGCGCGCTGGGGCAGGGTGGTGAACATCACCTCCGTGGTGGGGGCGACCGGCAATCCCGGCCAGATGAACTATGCCGCCGCCAAGGCCGGGCTTGTGGGCGCGTCGAAAGCGCTGGCGCAGGAAGTGGCGTCGCGCGGGATCACCGTGAATTGCGTGGCCCCCGGCTTCATCGCCACGCCGATGACCGACACGCTGACCGATGACCAGAAAACGGCGATCAACACCCGTATTCCCACCGGGCGCATGGGCACCCCGGAAGAGATCGCGGGCGCGGTGTTGTATCTGGCCAGCCCGGAAGCAGGCTACAGCACCGGTGCGGTGCTGCATGTGAATGGCGGCATGGCCATGGTCTAGGCCCGGCAGGGCTTGACGCACGCGCGCAATAACCCTATTGGGCGCGCAACGCAGGCCCGTGCGGGCGGGCGAGGGACATTCCGGGCCAAGGCTGCCCATAACAACACGAGGACTAACATGAGCGATATCGCGGATCGGGTGAAGAAGATCGTTGTCGAGCATCTGGGCGTCGACGAAGCCAAGATCACGGAAGGCGCGTCCTTCATCGACGATCTGGGCGCGGACAGCCTGGACACGGTCGAACTGGTCATGGCCTTCGAGGAAGAATTCGGCATCGAGATCCCCGATGACGCCGCCGAGAACATCCAGACCTTCGGTGACGCGGTAAAGTTCATCACCGAAGCGTCCTGATTGGATTGGACTTCCGGCGCAAGCCATTGAAATTCAACGCCACTCCCTTGCCGGAGTGGCGTTTTTCTTTGCGCGGGGTCCGGGCGTTTTCAGCATTGGCGTCGCTGGACATGACACAGCGCCTCCCAATCGCGGGGCCGCGCCGTGCTGTCCGTCGGTTCTAGTCGCGCGCGGGCAGGATGCGCGTCATGGCCCCGTCGCGCTTGATGCGCTGGTGCCAGATGGCGGCGGCCACGTGCAGCACGACCAGCGCGATCATCAGCTTCGCGCCCAACCCGTGCGGGATTCGCGGCAAGTAGTCGCCGAACTCGGGCAGGGGAGCGGTGCTGCCAAAAAACACGACCTCTCCGCCGCCCGACAGGGCCATCAGGGCGACGCCAGACAGTGTCATGACCAAAAGCAGGGCATATAGCGCCGCGTGGCCTGCCTTGGCGGCCAGCGCCTGCCAGCCGGTGCCCAACGGGGCAGGGTGGCGGTCGGCGATGACCCACCACGCAATGCGCGCCAGCGTCAGCAGCAGAACCGCCAACCCCATCGGCACATGCCATTGCAGAATGGCGATCTGGCGGGCGGCGTCTTGCAGCCCGTCCATCATTTGCCCTGTGACCATCAGCGCCAGAATGGCGAGCGCCGTCAGCCAGTGAAAGGCCATGGCAACGCTGCCATAGCGGGAAGATGTGCTTTTCAGCGACATGAATGTGATCCTTCGGTCTACCGGGGTCGCGCGTGTTCCCTGCCAACGCGGCAGGGCCGGGTTTCCGTCGCAGCGCTTGACGCTGCGCAGTAATGGGTCGCAGCGCTTGACGCTGCGCAGTGTGTCGCGGTCTTAGGCAGACCGGAGCAACGTGTCGCAGCGATCCTCTGCGGCGCAGGCTTGCGTCAGATCGGGCGAGAGCTTCGCCATCGCGTCGAACTGGGTCAGGAACACCTCGCCTGTCAGGTCCGCCAAGAAATGCCCGCGCGACAACTGGTCCATGACCGGGCCTTTCACTTCGGACAGGTGGAAGGTCACGCCGCCATCCTTCAGCCGGGCGTTGATCGCTTCCAGGCTTTCCAGCGCGGACGCGTCGATATAGTTCACCGCGTTGCATTGCAGCACGACATGGCGCAACTCGGGCTGATCGGACAGGGCCTGCACGATCCGGTCCTCCAATGCGCGGGCATTGGGAAAGTAAAGCGATTCATCCACCCGAATGGCGAAGACCGACGGGTCGGTCATGACCTTGTGGCGGTCCACGTTGCGGAAATGCTCTGTCCCCGCAACCTGGCCGACAACGGCCATATGCGGGCGCGAGGTGCGAAACAGGAACAGGCCCAGCGACAGGCCGACCCCGGCCATAAGCCCCATTTCCACGCCCATCAGCAGCGTAAAGACCATGGTCGCCGCCATAGCCGCGCCATCGGCGCGCGAATAGGCCCAGGTGCGGGGCAGGGCGCGGAAATCCAAGAGCGACAGCACCGCGACGATGATGATCGCCGCCAGCGTGGCGCGGGGCAGGAAATACATCAGCGGCGTCAGCACCATGATCGCGGCACCAATGGACAAAGCCGTCATCGCGCCCGCCGCCGGGGTGCTGGCGCCCGCGTCAAAGTTCACGATGGTGCGCGAAAGCCCACCCGTAACCGGCATGGCGTTCGACACGCCCGCACCGATATTGGCCAGCCCCAGCGCGATCAGCTCATTGTCGGGGTTCACCGACTGGCGCTTCTTGGCGGCCAGCGTCTGGGCGATGGAGATGCTTTCGACATAGCCCACGATGGCGATCATGATCGCGGGCACCAGCAATAGCTGGACCAGCCCGGTATCGACCGGCGGCAGGCCGAATTCCGGCAGGCCGCGCGGGATGTCGCCCAGGATGGCCACGCCGAAGCGTTCCAGCCCCAGCCCCCAGGCCAGCAGGGTCGAGATGACGACCGCGACCAGAAGCGCGGTTTTCGCCAGCAGCTTGGCCCTGGCGGGGGCAATCCCGAAGCGTTCCAGAAGCGGGGCGGCCCCTTTGCGCGACCAGAACAGGAAGGCCAGCAACGCGGCGGACAGGATCACCGTTGCCGGGTTGATCCGGCCCAGATTTTCAAAAATCGAGGGGATGACCTGCGGCAGCGTCTTGCCACTGATCGGCGCACCAAGAAGATGCCGCAACTGGCTGGCCGCAATCAGAATTCCGGCTGCCGTGATGAACCCCGAAATCACCGGGTGCGACAGGAAATTCGCGATGAAGCCCAGCCGGAACAACCCCATGGCCAGCATCAGCGCGCCAGAGATCAGCGCCAGCCACAGTGCCGCATAGTGAAATTCCGCGCTGCCGGCTTGCGCCACGGCCCCGGCAGAGGCCGCCGTCATCAGCGCGACCACCGCCACGGGGCCAACGGCCAACGGGCGCGAGGTGCCGAAGACCGCGTAGATCAGCAAGGGCAGGATCGCGCCGTAAAGCCCCGCTTGCGGCGGCAGACCCGCCAGCATGGCATAGGCCATGCCCTGCGGGATCAGCATGATGGTGACGACGGCAGCGGCGATCACGTCATTGGTCAGATCGTCGCGCGAATAGCCGGGCAACCATGTCAGGATGGGAATGTAGCGCTTCAGCATTTGGGCAAACCTGTCTTTCTGGCCGCCAACGCTGGGTTTTGCAGGGGCGGCTGTGCGTTGGCCCCTATATAACCCCGCCCATTCATATTGCAACGTTTGAATATTAATCAATTGCTGGAAAGTTCCGCCCAGACATCGTGCACCGTGTTCGACACGGCGCCAAGGTCGCGGGCCTTCTTGACGAGCCGGGACAGCGCCTGCGGCGAGATCCCGTAGGGGCTTGGCGACTCGCTGACATCATGGGTGAACAAAACCAGCCATCCGCCGCTGTCGGCGGCATGATGGATCAGGCGCTGCGCGGTCGCCATGAAATCGGGCCGGTGGCTGCCAAGATCGCAGGCAAAAAGCTGCATCCGGTCGGAAAAATCACGGTTCACGCCGCCACGCACGCCGCGGGCGGTCGTGACATGGGGGATCAGCGCCCGCTTCAGGCTTAGCGTCGTTTCGCCGAAGGGATAGGCGAAATGCGGGCTTGGCTCTTGTCCAAGAATATCCTGCAAAAATTTGATATTTATGGATAAGTCCTCAATAGCCTCCGCGATCGACACCCGCGTCAGATCTTTATGCATATGGGTGTGCAGCGCGATTTCGTGACCATTCCGCGCCAGCTCGCGCAGGCGCGGGGCGGCCGTAATCGGTCCGGAAACCCCAGCCTGGCCCAAAAGGCCCGTTGCGATGTAGAAGGTTCCGCGGATGCCGTGGGTATCAAGCACTTCCACACCGCGCGTGCAGGCACTGTCGGGGCAGTCGTCAAAGGCGATGGTCAGGCGAAAGCCGGGGGAAATCCGCAGCACCGGCGCGACCCGCACCATCCCGGTCAGGCGCCGGGCAACGCGTCGGGAAAGGCTACCGCGTCGGGCCTGTTCGTCATCCGTCATCGTAGACCCACGCGTAGCGCGATGCCCGATACAGTTTCAACGCGTATAGCCGCAGCACGACCGGCAACCGCGCGAACATGGCAACGCGTTGAAACAGGGTGCCCAGATGGTGTTGAAACGGCAACCACGACAGAATGTAGGAAACTCGCGCGATTGGCATTCGTACCACTTTTTCTGGGTATAATTGCCTGATCCTGCGAAAATTTTCGTCAGATTCGGCATATTTCCTGATCAAGACACGATCTTCGTCCAGACCGCGATGACGGGACGGGTTGTCGATGTGATGGATGGGATAGTCCTGCACAATGCGCCACCCCCATTCCACGTCTTCCCAGCCCCAGGCTTGAAATTCCGGGTCGAACACGTGCCGCGCCAAAATGCTGCGATGCACGAAGATAGACGAGCTATACACATGCTTGCCGGGGTCGCGCGCACGCTGTGCCGCCGGTTTGCATTCCGATTTTCTGGATTGCGCGGCGTGAAGCAGATTGTGCGGCCGAACATCGGTCAAGTCCACACGAAACCCACCGACAATACAGCACGGATGGTCGAACCGTCGCGCGGCCTGCTTGTAGATTTCTATGAAATCGGGTCGATCAAGCGACATATCCGCATCCAGCAGCAATACCCAGTCACAATGCGTCTTGTGCAAGGCCACGTTGCGCGCATTCGCACGACCCGTATTTCGCGACAGGGTATAAAGCGCGGCGGGGCCGGGGTAGCGCTCCAGCGCCGCGATGACGCGCGCAGTCAACTCGGGCCGACAAGAGCCGTCATCGCACAGCGACAAACGATGCCGGGTCTGGCTGGTCTGTTGTGCCAGCTCGTCAATCAATGCGACAGGATCGTCGTTGAAGAACGGAATGCAAATATCCAGTTCCGCAGACATTTCAGTACGCCAACGATGTTCGGACGCAGCTTGCAAATTTCCAAAGCCCTTGTTGCGCTGAAAGGAAAGAGGGTAACAAACCTGCGCGCGCATGGCGACAGACCAAATTACCCCATAATCAGTATTATGTTAAAATAAACCAATCCCGAAGACACCATTGCTTGCGGTGGCGCTGGCAAGCGGCTATCACGCGCGCAACCATTATGACAAAAGGCCCGCCCGCATGATCCCGCGCTATTCCCGCCCTGACATGGTCGCCATCTGGTCGCCGGAAACCAAGTTCCGCATCTGGTACGAGATCGAGGCCCATGCCTGTGACGCGCAAGCGAAACTGGGCGTTATCCCGGCCGAAAGCGCCGCGGCGGTCTGGAAAGCCAAGGATGTCGAATTCGACGTCGCCCGCATTGACGAAATAGAAGCCGTGACCAAGCACGACGTCATCGCTTTC
>JAAAPG010000065.1 GCA_009908405.1 Alphaproteobacteria bacterium
GCGTTCCGACACAACACGGGTCACGGCATCGGCGGTGTCGGCCAGGCGCACGTGTTCCAGCGTCACGCCATGGCGTTCTGACAGCACGTCGCCCACCTGCGCGATGAAGGCATTGATGCGCGGATCGCCGCCCCATGCGTGCCAATAGACCGTCTGCCCCTGTGCCTGTTCCAGCACCGCGGGCCAATCCGATGGGGCCACGCTTTGGGCACTGATCGGCTGGGCCATCGCAAATGCACAAGCCGCCGAATAGGTCAAAAATCGCATGAAGTGGTCCTTCCTGTTTTCCTTGTATGTGCATTTACGATAGGGAACTGTCAAAGGTTACAGTAAGTTTCAGGTTGCGACACTTTACCGTGAAACATCTGCCTTATGCGTCGCGTATATGGTTACTCAAGCAAGCATCTGCCAAAGGCCGCCCCATGCTGGACCGACATCTGCGCCCCTATATCGACCCGCCGCTGAACATGATCGGCGGGCAGATCGCCCGGTCGGGCCTGACCGCGAACATGGTCACGCTGATCGGGCTGGCCTTCGGGCTGGCGGGGGCGGGGGCCATCGTCGCGGGGCATTTCCTGCTGGCGGTGGCGTTGATTCTCGCCTCTCGCGTGGCGGATGGGCTGGACGGGGCGGTCGCACGCGCCCACGGCGTGACCGATTTCGGCGGCTACCTGGATATAACCTGCGATTTCATCTTCTACGCGGCAATCCCGCTGGCCTTCGTGCTGGGCGATTCGGGGCAGAACGGGCTGGCCGGGGCGGTGCTGCTGGCCAGTTTCTACATCAACGGTGCGTCGTTCCTGGGCTACGCGATCCTGGCCGAAAAGAAGCAGATGCGCAGCGACGCGCATGGCACGAAATCGTTGTATTTCACGGGTGGCTTGCTGGAAGGTGCAGAGACAATCGCCTTTTTCGTGGCGCTATGCCTGTGGCCGGACTGGTTCGCGCCACTGGCCTACGGTTTCGCAGCCCTGTGCAGCGTGACGGCCGTGTCACGCATTCTGTTGGCGGCGCGCGTCTTCGAACGATAGAGCGCGTCGCGTTCATTCGTATTCACGCGACTCACTCTAACCCTATGTGGTCGCATTTCTTTTTGCGCAAAACCGGGAACCACTTTTGCGCGAATGCTCTAGGGTCGTTACAGTTTGCCCTTGCGCGGCGGAATGCTGACCGGCCCGCCAACATCCGTCGGCAAGGACAGTTGCGCCACCTGTTCGGCAATCGGCTGAACCGACAGCGGATGCGTCGCGCCCGAGAACCGGTTGGGATCGTCAAGCTCTTGCCATTGGCCCTGATGGTAGACCTCCAGCGCGGAAAACCGCGCCTTGTAATCCATCTTGGGGCTGCCGGGCACCCAATAGCCCAGATAGACATATGGCAGGCCGACACGACGAGCCAGGTCTATCTGGTCGAGGATCATGAAGCTGCCAAGGGACTGGTCCGCCATCTCGGGGTCGAAGAAGGAATAGACAAGGCTCAGCCCGTCTTCCAGAACATCGCTCAGACAGGCGGCAATCAGCGGGCCATTCGGCCCCGTCGCGGCATCGCGGTATTCCAGTATGCGTGTGCGGACCGGCGTTTCCTCGACCATCGCCGAGTACTCGAACACGTCCATATCGGCCATGCCGCCATGGGTGTGGCGATGGTCCAGGTACCGTCGGAACAATGCGTATTGATCTTCGGTGGCCCAGGCACTGGTGACGTCGCGCTGCAAATACGCATTGCGCTTTAGAACCCTGCGTTGCGACTTCGAAGCTTTGAAATCCGCCACGCGAATCCGCGCGGACAGGCAGGCCGCGCAATCGGCACAAGACGGGCGATACAGCACGTTTTGCGACCGCCGGAACCCCTGTTGCGACAGCTTGTCGTTCATCGCCTCGGCATGGTCCCCCTGCAGGGCCGTGAACAGCTTGCGCTCCATCCGACCGGGCAGGTAAGGGCACGGCTGGGGTGCGGTCACGTAGAACTGCGGCACGGAGGGCAGGGAATGGCGCATCACGGGCTCATAGCGTTGGAAGGACACTAAAGGTTAGCAAGCGTATCTCCCTTCGCCAAGCCTGCAATCGCCCATGCAGGCCCCTATTCTGGTGCAATCTTGTGCAGCATCGTCGTCGACAGTAGGTGATCGTGCAACCCTTGCCGGTAAGGGGACAGCAATATCAACGCAATGGAAACAATCTGAAGCGGAAAAACCGTCCACATCACGGCATGGGCGCCGCTGTAGATCAACGCCGTGGTTGTATCCGGTTCCCGCCCATTCAAGTGGCGCCATTTCACGGCCATGACCATCATGCCCAGCGTGGCCCCGTAACGCGCCAGCATGACCGTGCGATACGCGACCGACACGGCGGCGAAGAGCAGCGGCAGGAAAAACGCGCTGATGAACAGGGTCAGCACCAGCCCGACCAAGGTCAGGGCGAGCGTCACCACAAGGTCAATCGCCCAGGCGCCCGCACGCTTGAACGGCACGTCATTGTAAAATTCGGGCTGGATCGCCGGGTCGGGCAAGGTCATTCGGTAAAATCCGCAACTGTGGCATGGGCCACAGACATAAGAACGCGGGGGGCAATTGAAAAGATATGGCGCGGCGTTCCGGCGGCGGCAAAGATCGTGTCGAAGTCCAGCAAGCGCGGATCGGCCCATGTGCTTGGCGCTGCCAGGTGGCCGATGGGGGCGACGCCGCCTATGGCAAAGCCGGTGGTCACGCGGACTTGGCCCGCATCGGCGCGGCCCAGATCCTCGCCCGCCAGTGCGCTGGCTTTCGTCGCGCAAATGCGGTTGCCGCCCGCCGTCAGGAACAGGTACAGCGCGCCACTGGTCTGCCCCGCGAACAGGATCGACTTTACGATCTGGTCCAGTTCGCAGCCGCAAGCCGCTGCCGCCAGCTCGGCGGTGCGTGCTTCTCCGGGTTCGGTTATCGTGTTGGGCAGGCCTGCCGCGTCCAGCGCGCGGGCCACGCGGGTGACGGATTTACTCAAGGCTGTCCAACACTTCTGCCAAGGTGCCGATCAACTGGTCGATCTGCGCTTTCTCGATGATAAGCGGCGGCGACATGGCGATGATATCGCCGGTGGTGCGGATCAGGATGCCTTTCTCGTAGGCCGCAAGGAAGGCATTGAAGGCCCGCTTGGTGGGCGCACCCGCGATGGGTTCCAGTTCCACCGCGCCGATCAGCCCCATGTTGCGCGTGTCGATCACGTGGCGGTGGCCGCGCAGCGATTGCACCGCGTCCTCCCAATAGGGGGCGATGTCATGCGCGCGGGCAAACAGGTCGTCCTGCTTGTAGGTTTCCAGCGTGGCCAGCCCGGCGGCGGACGCAATCGGGCTGCCCGAATAGGTGTAGCCGTGGAACAGCTCTATCAGGTTGTCCGGCCCTTGCATGAACGCGTCGTGAATATCCGCCGTGGTCAGCACCGCGCCCATCGGGATCACACCGTTGGTCAGGCCCTTGGCGCAGGTAATCATGTCAGGCACAACATCGAAATGCTGCGCGGCAAAGGGGCTGCCAAGGCGGCCGAAACCGGTGATAACCTCGTCAAAGATCAGCAGAATGCCGTGCTTGCGGGTAATCTCGCGCAGGCGCTGCAAATAGCCCTTGGGCGGGATCAGCACGCCGGTGGACCCGGCCACGGGTTCGACGATCACGGCGGCAATCGTGTCGGCCCCGTGCAGGGCCACCATGCGCTCCAGATCATCGGCCAGATGCGCGCCGTGTTCCGGCTGGCCGCGCGACCATTGGTTTTCGGGCAAATGCGTGTGGGGCAGGTGGTCAACGCCCGCCAGCATCGCCCCGAAATGGCGGCGGTTGTTGACAATGCCGCCCACGGAAATGCCGCCGAAATTCACGCCGTGATAGCCGCGCTCGCGCCCGATCAGGCGGGTGCGGGTGCCATTGCCAAGCGCGCGGTGGTAGGCGATGGCAATTTTCAGCGCGGTTTCCACGCTTTCCGACCCGGAATTGGTGAAAAACGCGTGGTCCATGCCGTCGGGGGCCATGTCCACCAGCCGGTTGGCCAGCTCGAACGCCTTGGGGTGGCCCATCTGGAAGGCCGGCGCGTAATCCAGCTCCGTCACCTGCTTCTGGATCGCCTCGGTAATCAGGGGCCGCGCATGGCCGGCATTGCAGCACCACAGCCCCGCCGTGCCGTCCAGCACCTGCCGCCCGTCCGACGTGGTGTAATGCATCCCATCTGCCGCCACCAACATGCGCGGCGCGGCCTTGAACTGGCGGTTCGCGGTGAACGGCATCCAGAAGGCGCGCAGGTCGTTGGGGGTGGGGCGGTCAAGCATGGCAGGCTCCGATTGCAGGGTTGCGCGAACGCTACCACAATAGCGCACCCGCGCAAGCCCGCGCAGCGCTTGAACCGGGCGGCGGTTTGGGGCATTCCCATAGCGCACACAAGGGTTGGAGATTGATATGAGCCGCGCATTCCTATTCCCCGGCCAAGGGGCGCAAACCATCGGCATGGGCCGCGCGCTGGCCGACAGCTACCCGGCGGCAAAGGCCGTGTTCCAGGAAGTGGATGACGCGCTGGGCGAAAGCCTGTCCGCGCTGATCTGGGAGGGCGACATCGCCGACCTGACCCTGACCGCGAATGCGCAACCGGCGCTTATGGCGACATCCTTGGCCGCCCTGCGCGCGATGGAAGCAGAGGGCGTAGCGATCACCGATGCGGCCTTTGTCGCCGGGCATAGCTTGGGCGAATATTCGGCGCTGGCGGCGGCGGGGTCGCTGGCCGTCGCGGACGCGGCCAAGCTGCTGCGCATCCGGGGCCGCGCCATGCAACAGGCCGTGCCGGTGGGCGAGGGCGCGATGGCCGCCCTTCTGGGGCTGGATTTTGCCACCGTGTCCGAGGTGGCGACAGAGGCCGCGCAAGGCCAGGTCTGCCAGGCCGCCAATGACAACGACCCGGCGCAGGTGGTCGTGTCCGGCCACAAGGCCGCCGTGGAACGCGCGGTCGAGATCGCGAAAACCCGCGGCGCGCGCCGGGCGATGTTGCTGCCCGTGTCCGCCCCGTTCCATTGCGCGCTGATGCAGCCCGCCGCCGATGCCATGGCTGAAGCGCTGGCCGATGTCACGCTAACCGCGCCCGCCGTGCCACTGGTGGCCAATGTCCGCGCCGAGGCTATCAACGACCCCGACACCATCCGCGCCTTGCTGGTCGCGCAGGTCACAGGGTCCGTGCGCTGGCGCGAGTCGGTGGGTTACATGGCCGATCAGGGTGTGACCGAGTTCTGGGAAATCGGTGCGGGCAAGGCGCTGTCAGGCATGGTCAAGCGCATTGCCAAAGGGGCCGAGACGCGCAATCTCGGCACGCCAGACGATGTGGCCGCGCTTACGGAATGATCCGCGAGTATTTCACACCGGCCAGTGACGCCCCGGCCAGAATGCCCGATTGTCCGAACACCACGGCGATCACCGGGGCGAATTGTGTCGTCGTCTCGCTGCCCATGGACCCGCCCTGCGACGGGGTCGCGTAGCGCAGATCGGCGCTTGCGGCCCACCCTTCGGAATAGCGGAAATCCGACAGCGCCTGCTCGGTCATGAAAAACAGCGCGTGGGCGTATTGCTGCGCGCCGATTTGTAGGCCAAAGCTGGCGCGGGTGGCGGAATAGTAGTCGACCGTCGCGTCGTCGATCCGCAACGCTCCACGTCCATAGCCGCCCCCGACGAAGAGCCCACCTTCGGTCACCACCGGAATATACAGGATCCCGCGCGCATTTTCGAACAGCTCTCGAAGGCCGGGATAATTGTTGCGCAGGTAGTCGCGCGCGGCATCGACGCGCGCGTCCAATCGGTCTGCCCCGACGCCACCAACCGGGTTGCCGCAAGCGGCCAAGCCCGACCCGATACCCGCCAACCCTGCGAGCGTGAACGCTCGTCTGCTAATCTGTGTCATTGCTCTGCCTCTGGTATGACCTGCCGCTATTCCGCGGCCTTGGTGGGAAAATAGCCTGAATGGCGCGGCTTGTCACCTGCGCTTGGTCGCGCGTGGCGGTTACTTGCGCAAGGCCTCGGCCACGCGCGGCGCGAAATAGGTCAGCACCCCGTCGCAGCCCGCGCGCTTGAAGCTCATCAGGCTTTCCAGCATGACCTTGTCCCCGTCCAGCCAGCCGTTTTGCGCCGCGGCCATCAGCATCGCGTATTCACCCGACACCTGGTAGGCAAAGGTCGGGCGCGCGAACCGGTCCTTCACGGCGCGGCAGATGTCCAAGTAGGGCATTCCCGGCTTGACCATGACCATGTCGGCCCCTTCGGACAGGTCACGGGCGACGCAGGCCAGCGCTTCCTCGCGGTTGGCGGGGTTGATCTGGTAGGTCGCCTTGTCGCCCACCAGCCGGGTGCCCGCGCCGACCGCGTCGCGGAACGGGCCGTAAAAGCCGGACGCGAATTTCGCAGCGTAGGACAGGATCGCGACATCGGCATGCCCTGCCGCTTCCAGTGCGGAACGCAATGCGCCGATGCGCCCGTCCATCATGTCGGACGGGCCAAGAATGTCGGCGCCCGCATCGGCTTGCGCCAGCCCCATCTTGACCAAGGCTTCGACCGTTTCGTCATTCACGATCTGCCCATCCACCACGAACCCGTCATGGCCGTTGGCGTTATAGGGGTCCAGCGCGATGTCGGTCATGACCATCAATTCGGGCAGTTCCGCCTTCAACATGCGGATGGCGCGGTTGGTCAGGTTGTCGGGGTTCCACGCTTCGGCGCAATCTTCTGTCCGCAGCTCTTGCGCGGTATAAGGAAACAGGCAAATCGCCGGGATGCCAAGCACCAATGCACGTTCGGCGGCGGGCAGCAGGCGGTCCAGCGACAGGCGGTTCACGCCGGGCAGGGATGCGATGGGTTCTTCCACCCCGTCCCCGTCGCGAATGAAGACCGGCCAGATCAGATCACCCGCCGACAGCCCGTTCTCCTGCACCATCTCGCGCAGGGCGCGGGTGCGGCGCAGGCGGCGCATACGGGCTGCGGGGTAGGGGGCGGGGCTTTGCATGTCGTCTTTCCTCTGGTCTGTTGTCGCTTTGGTGCCATGCGCGGGGTGGAAAGGGAAGATGCCGGTTCAGCGAAACACCATCAGCGCCGACAGTGCCAGCAGCGCGGCCATGATCCGCATGAAGACCTTCCACCGCACTGGCGAGGACAAAAGCGTGGTCAAAACCGCGCCCGCGCTGGTCCAGAACAGGCAGACGAACAGGTTCACCCCGCTGAACGCGGTGGCCAGCCGCGCCGATTCCAGCACCGGTCCCATCCCCGCGCCATAGCCCGCCGAGGCCGCGAAGGCGACGGCCCAGACCTTGGGGTTGATCCATTGGAACAGCGCGGCTTGCAGCAGCGTCATGGGCTGGCCGTCGTCGCGGGCCTGGGCGGCCGGGCGGCGCGTGGCGTTGAAATAGTTCCACGCCATATACAATATCCATGCCGCCGCCAGCGATTTCAGCGCCAGCGCCAGCGCCGGGTTGGCCAGGATCAGCGCGCCCACGCCCAACCCCGTGACCGCGCCGATCACGCCCACGCCCAGCACCACGCCGAACAGATGCGGCAGGCTGCGCCGGAACCCGAAGCGCGCGCCCGAGGCCGTCAGCATGATGACATTCGGCCCCGGCGAAAACAGGCCAAGGAACATGAAACTATACAGCAACGGATCAAAAAACATGCGGATGCCTTGCGACGGAAAACCCCGGCACGTTGCCGTGCCGGGGAAATGCTTAATCCGTTAACGAAGCGCTTGCTAGCCCCCAAGCATAAAGCTTGGGAACCACAGCACGATGGACGGGAAGGCCACGCAGAGCGCGAGACCGAAAGCTTGCAACGCCACGAAGGGAATGATGCCCTTGTAGATGTCCTGGATACGCACTTCCGGCGGGGCGACGCCTTTCATGTAGAACAGCGCGAAGCCGAAAGGCGGGGTCAGGAAGCTGGTTTGCAGGTTCACCGCGACGAGGATCAGGAACCAGATGATGATCGGCTGGCCGACGCCGTCCCATGTGCCGATATGGCCGCCGAAATCCAGCAGGCCGACAATCGGCGCAAAGATGGGCAGCACGATCAGGGTGATCTCGATCCAGTCGAAGAAGAATCCCAGGAAGAACACCATCAGCAACAGCACGATCAGGATGGACCATGGCCCGGCGCTGCTGGCGTTGATGAAGTCGACAATCAGGTGTTCGCCGCCGATGGACTTGAACACGAAGGCGAAGGCCGTCGCGCCCACGAAGATGCCAAACAGCATGGCCACCGTCAGGGCAGAGCGTTTGCAGACCTCGACGAAATTTTCCCATGTCAGTTGGCGGTTGAACGCGGCCAGCAGGATGGACCCGAACGCGCCGACGCCCGCGGCTTCGGTGGGTGTCGCGAACCCGAGGAAGATCGAGCCCAACACGCAGATTATCAGGAAGATCGGCGGCAGGAAGCTGCGAAAGATCATCGCCCAGAACTCGCCGCGCGTGGACGGGCCCATATCGGCATCCATGGGGGGCGCAAGCTGCGGTTTGAAACGGCAGATCAGCAGCAGGTAGACGAAATAAAGTGCGGCCAGCAGCAGCCCCGGCATCAGCGCGGCGATGAACACCGTCCCTACCGGCACCGACAACAGGTCGGACATGATGACCAGCATGATCGACGGCGGGATCAGAATGCCCAAGGTGCCAGAGGACGCGATGGTCCCCGTCGCCAGCGGCATGGAGTAGCCCGCCTTCATCATCACAGGCAGCGCCATCAGCGTGATCATCACGACCGACGCGCCGATAATGCCGGTGGTCGCGGCCATGATCGTGCCCATCAGCGTGACCGACAGCGCCAGACCGCCGGGCACGCGGCGCAGCATGACTTGCAGCGCATATAACAGGTCACGCGCCGCCCCGGATTTTTCCAGCATCGTGCCCATGAAGGTGAACATGGGTATGGCCACAAGGACCAGGCTTTCCATCGTCCCGCCATAGATGCGCAACGGGATGAGTGTGAGTTGTTGCAGCCGGAACGTGCCCGCCAGATCGCCCAGAACGGCGAATAAAAGCGCGATACCGCCAAGGATGAACGCCACCGGGTAGCCGGTGAACAGCAGCAGAGCCAGCACCGCGAACATCACGAGCGGCAAGTATTCGATCAGGAATTCCATTATCTCTGTCTCTCCGCTCAGGCGTGTTTCGCGTCGGCAGGGGTGTCGTCATCCTCTGCCGGGGCGGGGTTCTGGTGGCTGTGGGCGTAGTAATTGCTTTTGCGGCGCAAGCTGGGCGGGCCGAACAGGTAGACCACGCATTTCAGCGCCACCGACATGCCGGCCAGGGCGATCAGCGCAAAGCCGAAGGGCAACATCGCCTTGATGATGAAACGGTTGGGCAGCCCCGTCGTCGCGGCAGAGCTTTCGCCGATGGACCAGGACCGCATCGCGTTCTCGATGCCGTAATTCATCACGACATAGCAATAGGGCACCATGAACAGGATCGCGCCAAGGAACTCGATCCAGACGCGGGTGCGTGGTTTCATCGTGTCGCGGACCAGCTCGATGCGCACATGCGCATCCTGGATGTAGCCATAGCCCAGCACCAGCAGGAACAGCGCGGCATGCAAGTGCCATTCCAGTTCCTGCACGCGGGTGGAGCTGAAGAACTTGTACCAGTCGGTGCTTGTCCAGTCCGAATTGAAGCCAAGATACTGGCGCTGCGTCACGTCATACATGATCGAGAAGATCAACGCCGTGAACAGCACGACAGCCGCCGTGACGCCGACGCGGGTCAGGAATTTGGCAAGCCCCTCGCTCGCGGCCAGCATGTTCTGGAAAAACAACAGCCGCCCGCGCGCCATCCCGAAGACCAGGATCGCGAGCAACAGGACGGTCAGCCCGATCATCAGGTAAAACGCAAAGGGCGACAGCGCTTCGTAATAGGCCAGCAATTCCGCGGCCTGTTCGTCATCGCGCCGGGCCTGGCGGCGCAGCCCGTTGAATTCGCGCGTGCTCAGCGAAAAGGGCTGTGCGAACATGATGCCGAACCAGCCCAGAACCGTGGCCCCGGCAATGGTGCCGGGGTTGCCCTGCAACACCGCCGCGCCGACAAGCGATCCGACAAGGACCGCGAGTGTGGGCAGGATCTCGTTGGAGCTTGCGGGCAGAACGCTGAGCCAGAAGGCGGCTGCCAATGCAAGCACCGCCAGCGCGGTTCCAGTCAGTTCCCTGAGTGCCATCGGACCTCTCCGTCAATATCGTGAAAAAGCCGCGCAGCCCGGAACCCGGTTTGCGCGGCAAGGGGGTGGGCTGACCGGGTCCGGTCAGCCCGGACAGGGCTTACTCCAGGTAGCCAAGTTCACCCCAGGTCGAATAGTTCTCGCGGAACTGGGTGTAGCTTTCGTAGACGCGCGCGAAATCGGGGTCGTTCGCGGCTTCCTCGGCGGCGACCTCTTCCCAGGCGGCTTTCAGCGCGGCCAGCATTTCGTCCGACAGGGTGTTGATGTTCACGCCTTGCTCTTCCAGCTCTTGCAGGGCCGAGAATTGCAGCGCTTCCCCTTCGGCCAGGCCGTAGGCCAGGTTCGCATCACACACGGTTTCCATCTTGAACTGGGTGCTCTCGTCCAGGCTTTCCCAAAGGTCGAGATTGATCATCAGGTCGAAGAAGGTCGATTGCTGGTGCCAGCCGGGGAAGTAGTATTCGCTGGCCACCTGGTAAAAGCCCAGGTTCAGGTCGATCGCGGGCATCGAGAATTCGGTCGCGTCGATGGTGCCGAGTTCCAGCGCGGGGAAGATGTCGCCACCGGCCAGAAGCTGGGTGGACACGCCCATCTTTTCCATGACCTTGGCGCCCAGACCGAAGAAACGCATGGTCAGGCCCTGCAGGTCTTCGGGCGTGTCGACCGGGTTGCGGAACCAGCCAGCGGCCTCTGGCGCGATCACGGCGCAGGGCAACGACTTGATGTTGTTCGGCTCGTACAGCTCGTCGAGGAAGTCCTGGCCGCCGCCGAATTTCATCCACGCCAGGTATTCGCCAGCCTCCGGGCCGAAGGGCACGGCCGCCAACAGTTGCAGCGCGGGCACGCGACCAGCCCAGTAACCGGGGGTCGACCAGCCGGCTTCCACGGCGCCGGTTCCGACGGCGTCGAACACTTCCAGCGCCGGGACGATTGCGCCGGGCTCCTGGAAGACCAGTTCGATCTCGCCATCCGTGATCTGTGTCACCTGCTCGGCAATGCGCTTGCCCAGCGTGCCAAGTTGCGGCAGCGACCCCGGATAGGTCGATTGCAGGTTCCAGGTTTCCGCCTGTGCGGTCCCGGCGATCAGGCCAGCGCAAAGCGCGGTCGTGGTCAGAATTGTTTTCATGTCGGTTCTCCTCCACCGTTGGTTTTGTGTCGTTATCCAGTCCCGGACAACGCACGAGGTCAAGTAGAGAGTGCCTTGTAGAGTAATTTTCTTGCGCAAACCGTCGCAAGCAAGTGCCTCAACACGCCTCCCTTGCCGACTTGGTAAAATGAATTTACCAATTTAAGCAAGCAAAAAATCCATGCGGCGGTGTGTCGCGGGAATGTTAGCGCCCGCATGCGGGACAATATTGTCTCGGTTGAATGACTTGCGTGAATTGACGCGGCACACGGCGCGCGGCATGGTCTGCGCATGTGTTTTGGTTCCATCACCCGTTGGCCGATCCCCCATGACCCCGAATCGGGGCGTGAGGCCGTTGCCGTCTTGGCCGGGCTTCCCGCGGATATGGCCAATCTGATCGAAGGGGCCGCCGGATGCAGCCCTTACCTGAAGGCGCTGGTTCTGCGCGAGCGCGACTGGCTGGACACGGTGCTGGCCATGGACCCTGCGACCGCTTGCGCCGCCGAGCTCGACAGCCTTGCCGATTGCGCCTTGCCCGACTTGTCCGCGCGTTTGCGCCGCGCCAAGCGTCGGATCGCGCTGCTGGCCGCGTTGGCCGACCTGGGCGGCGTCTGGTCGCTGGACCAGGTGACCGGCGCGCTCAGCGACCTTGCCGACCGCGCCACGCATACCGCGCTGACCGCGCTTGTGGCCGATGAAATCCGCCGCCGCAAACTGCCGGGCAAGACCGAGGATGACGCCGCGACCGGTGCAGGCATGGTGGTGCTGGCCATGGGCAAGATGGGCGCGCGAGAATTGAATTATTCCTCGGATATCGATCTCATATGCTTGTTTGACGAGGACGCCTTCGCGCCCGACGACTACCACGACGCGCGCGCCGCCTTCATCCGCGTGACCCGCAAACTGTGCGGCTTGTTGTCGGACCTGACCGCCGAAGGCTATGTCTTTCGCACCGATCTGCGCCTGCGCCCCGACCCGTCGGTCACGCCGGTCTGCCTGTCGATGGATGCCGCCGAGCGCTATTATGAAAGCCTGGGCCGCACATGGGAACGCGCCGCCTATATCAAGGCGCGTCCCTGCGCGGGCGACCTGGCGGCGGGGGCGCGCTTTCTGGACCGTTTGCGCCCCTTCGTCTGGCGCCGTCATCTCGATTTCGCCGCAATCCAGGACGCGCATGACATGCGCTTGCGGATCAAGTCGCACAAGGGGCTTGGCGGTGCGCTGTGCCTTGACGGGCATGACCTGAAACTGGGGCAGGGCGGCATCCGCGAAATCGAGTTTTTCACCCAGACCCGCCAGCTTATCGCGGGCGGGCGCGACCCCGATCTGCGCAGCCCGCGCACGGTCGAAGGGTTGGCTGCACTCGCGGACAAGGGCTGGATTCCGGCGGATGTGGCCGAAAAGCTGACCGCGCATTACACCGAGCACCGCGAGATCGAGCATCGGTTGCAGATGGTGCAGGATGCCCAGACCCAGACCCTGCCAACCCGCCCAGAGGAAATGGACCGCATCGCGCGGTTCTGCGGCATGGCCCACACGCAGGACTTTCGCGACCGGCTGATGATGCGTCTGCAAGACGTGTCCGCGCTGACCGAAGGGTTTTTCGCGCCCGAATCGTCCCCCTGCGACGAGCCAGACCTGTCGGACCACGCGCAAGAGGTCGTTTCGGGGTGGCTGGCCTACCCGGCGCTGCGGTCCGACCGCGCCAAGCAGATTTTCCAGCGGATGCGTCCCAAGCTGCTGACCCAGCTTTACAAGGCCGCCGACCCCGAAGCCGCGCTGGCGCAATTCGACCGCTTCCTTGGCGGTTTGCCCGCCGGTGTGCAGGTGTTTTCGTTGTTCGACGCGAACCCCCAGTTGATCGACCTGATTGTCGATATCTGCACCACGTCGCCCCGGCTGGCGGCCTATCTGTCGCGCAATGCTGCCGTGTTCGACGCGGTGATCGGCGGCGATTTCTTCGCGCAATGGCCGGGCACGCAAGCCTTGCGCGCCGACCTCGCCGCGCGGTTGGCCGAACTGGACGATTACGAGCGTCAGTTGGACGCCGCGCGCATCTGGGCACGCGAATGGCATTTCCGCGTCGGCGTGCACCATTTGCGCGGGCTGATCGACGCGTTTCAGGCCGGTGCGGAATACGCGTCCCTGGCCGAAGCGGTGCTTGGCGCGCTTTGGCCCGTGGTGCAGGCGGAATTCGCCCGAAAGCATGGGGTGGTCGCCGGGCGCGGGGCGGTGGTGCTGGGCATGGGGTCTTTGGGGGCGGGGCGACTCAATGCCGCTTCTGACCTCGACCTGATCGTGATCTACGACGCCGAGGCCGATGCCCAGTCCGATGGCCGCCGCCCGCTGGATGCGCGCACGTATTACGCCCGGTTGACCAAGGCATTCCTGACCGCGATCAGCGCGCCGACCGCCGAGGGGCGGCTCTACGAGGTGGACATGCGCCTGCGCCCCTCCGGACGTCAGGGGCCGGTCGCGACCAGTCTTGCAGCTTTCGAGAATTACCAAAAAACAGAAGCCTGGACATGGGAGCACCTGGCCCTGACACGTGCGCGCCATGTCGCGGGCAGCCCGGAAATGGCGACGGCCGTCGAACAGGTGCGCCGAGATCTACTTGCGGAAAAATCGACCGGTGACACCATCCGACAGGACGTGGCCGACATGCGCGCGCGGCTGGCCCAGGCCAAGCCCGCCCACGGGTTGTGGGACGCCAAATCCGGTCCGGGACGGCTGATGGATATCGAACTGGCCGCGCAATTCTGCGCGCTGGCCAGCGGCCATCATGCGCGCCGGGTCGAGGCCCAGTTTCAGGCGGGGCAACGTGCCGGGATCATCGACAAAACCGCCCATGAGCTTTTACTGAGCGCCTATCGCTTGTGCTGGAACATGCAGGCGACCGGACGCCTTTTGGCCGACAATATCACGGATATCGCGGCGATTGGTGAAACAGGTCAAACCCTGATCCTGGGCGCGGCCGGCGCGGGCAGCGTCGATGCCTTGGCCGACATGCTCGATACGCGCGCCAAAGCCGCGGCCACGCGGTTCGACAGTTTCCTCTCGCAAACGGACTCATAACCATGACCGACCCCAAGGGCCTGATCCGTGAAAGCTACCGGATCGACGGCATCACCGATGCCGAATGCCGTTCCATCCTGATCGACTGGGCACTCAGCCTGCCAGACGGGCAGGACCAGAACGCGGCGCTGGCCGGTCAGCTTGAAACCTACGGGCTGGAAAACCCGGACCACCCGATGACGGCCCTTTTGCGCGAAGGGCTGGAAACCGCGCCGAAACGGACAGGCCGCCGCAAACGCGTCTGAAGACAGCTTTGCCCGAGGCGCCGACGGGCAGGTGGGGGCGCAGGCGGGCAGGGGCAAAGCCCCTTACGCTTGCGCCGCCAAGGCCTGCGCCAAGTCGCCGTATCCGGTGTAGCGCCGCTCATAGGCCAGCCCCAGGCGGGCGGCACAATCGCGGGCCTTGGCGTCCAGCGCGGGATCGTCGGTCTGGGCCTGGTAAATCAGCCTGGTGTAATTGCCGAACATCATCGGGATCAACTCGGGGTGCTTGTCGAACCCCATCGGTTTCCAGACGAAGGCGTCGAATTGCCGGACAAGGAAATCCGTCAGGTAGAAGGCGGTGATCTCGTCCTCGGCCTTGGCGGCGAACGCGTCCACGCCTTC
>JAAAPG010000043.1 GCA_009908405.1 Alphaproteobacteria bacterium
GCCTTGCTGGGGCTGACCGCCTGCGGCGATTTCGATTTCGATTTGCGAAATGGCGCAAACGGCTTTTCGACCGCCGAGGCCGCGCGGCAAGCCAGCGCCGACCGGCCGCGGCCAGACGCGCGGGGTGTTATATCCTATCCCGACTATCAGGTGGTCGTCGCGCGCAGCGGCGATACCGTGCAAAGTGTCGCGGAGCGGCTGGGGTCGAACCCGGCAGAACTGGCGCGCCACAACGCCCTGACGCCAGACACGACCCTGCGCGCGGGAGAGGTGCTGGCCCTGCCGAACAAGATCGACGGCGGGAGCGGCGGCGAGATTGCCGTCACAACACTTGCCGAAACAGCGATCAACCGTGCCGAAGGCCGCACATCATCCTCCACAGACGCGCCGCGCACCGATGGACCGCAACCCACACGCCACCGCGTGGAGCGTGGCGAAACCGCCTTTCAGATCGCCCGGCTTTACAATGTCAGCCCGCGCGCCTTGGCGGATTGGAACGGGTTGAGCCCCGAAATGGATGTGCGCGACGGGCAGGTCCTGCTGATCCCGGTCGCCGCACAGCTTGACCGCCCTGCAGAGGTTCCGGTCACCGCGCCGGGCGATGGCAGTCCGACCCCGCCGCCGCCTTCGGCATCTACCCCCATGCCAGAGCCCGCGCCACCGGCTGACGTGTCCGACCGCGAGGCCGAAGAGGCCCGCCCACCGTCGCCCGACCTGGTGCAGGAGCGGTCGGAAACACCCGCACCGGCGACCTTTGCCATGCCTGTGGACGGGCGGATCATCCGCGCCTATGCGCCGGGCCGCAATGACGGTGTCGGGATCGCGGCCAGCGCCGGCACTTCGGTGCGCGCCGCACAATCCGGCTCGGTCGCGGCGGTGACCAAGACCACGACCGGCGTCAATATTCTGGTTCTCAGCCATGCCGATAACCTGCTGACGGTTTACGCGAATATCGACAATCTGAACGTGGAGAAGGGCGCGCGAGTCTCTCGCGGGCAAACCATCGCGAAGGTGGCCGCGGGCGATCCCAGCTTCCTGCATTTCGAGGTGCGCAACGGCCAGGAAAGCGTCGACCCGATGCGCTACCTGCAATGATCTTGACCAGGGCGCGTGCCGGCGCAAGCGCGCGACGTTCGCAAAGTCGACTGCCTTCACCTTGGCGCGGGTCGCCCCGGAGCATGTCGCGCAAAAGTGGTTCCCGGTTTTGCGCGAAAAGACATGCGACCATGAAAGGTCAGGGTGGGACGCGTGAAACCGAATGAACGCGACATGCGCTAGGAAGCACGCGCCGGACTATCGGGGGCAGTCTCTGCCGGGGGGAATGGCGTGGTGTTTTCCGCGTCGAACAGCGTTGACAGGCGCTCGGTTGCGGCCAGCAACATTGCCTGTTCCCATGGTGCCAACTGGTGAAACCGCGCACTGAAACGGTCATGCAGCGGGTCCGGTGTCTGCTCGATCAGGCTGCGCCCGGCCTCGGTCAAGATGACCCAGACGGCGCGACGATCGGCCTGCCTGCGCTCGCGCCGGACCAGACCGCGCGCTTCCAGCCGGTCGATCTGCACGGAAATCGTTGCCTGCCCCACGCCAAGCGCGCGCGCAATGTCGCGCGGCATTTCCTGCCCGTTGCGACGCAGGCTGTGCAACACCAGAAGCTGGGCCTGCGTCAGCTTGGAGGCCCGCGCCATGGCGCGCTCATTGCCTTCCAGCGTGTGCAGGATTCGCCGCAGGGCGATCAGGGTGTCAGATGAACGTTCGAGCACCAGAACCTCCGAAAAAATGCCGTGTGATCTTGCCCTTGGCCGTTGAAAAAGGCAAGTCCACAGAAAGCATATAGTTTTGTTAACAATTATTTCCTGCCAAGAAATAACTTTGCCTTCCAAAGGGATTTTCACTTGTTTTCATAAATTATTGTTTATTTTCATGCATTAGGTCGCATGTGGGGAAGAAAATTACCTTGGGTTGATAAAGTCGACCACACCCTATATATTACGTCTAACGAAGTAACAGAGGCCAATGAACACATGGCGAAAGACGTAACATTCGATCAGCCGGAAGCGCAGGATCTTCTGCATCTGCGCAAACCGACCAAGACCGACGGCGCGTCCGTCTGGAACCTTGTGGCGGCCTGCCCGCCGCTGGATCAGAATTCCATGTATATGAACGTGGTCCAATGCGATCACTTCGCGGAAACCTGCATTCTTGCCGAACGCGGCGAGCAGGTATTGGGATGGATCTCGGGCCATATTCCGCCCGATGCCCCTGACACGATCTTCGTCTGGCAGGTTGCCGTTCACGCCGACGCGCGGGGCCTTGGCTTGGGCAAGCGGATGCTGCGCGCGCTGTTGCAGCGCCCGGCCTGCGCCAACGTGACCAAACTTGAAACCACGATCACCCGCAGCAACGAAGCAAGCTGGGGGCTGTTCCGCAGCTTTGCCCGCGACCGGGGTGCCCCGCTGTCGGATGCTCCGCATTACGAGCGCGACGCGCATCTGAACGGTGAACACGCGACCGAACACCTGGTCACGATAGACCTGCCGCGCAAGCGGCTGCGGCTGGTGGCCTGAGGGGCGCGCTGCGCCCCCGCCCCTGCCCCTCACATATCTTTGAAAGGACACGCCATGACTGACACAGCCATGACAGATATCTATACCCGCCGCGAATCGGAAGCGCGCAGCTATTGCCGTTCGTTCCCGGTGACATTCAAATGGGCGAAAAATGCGACCCTGCGCGATGATGAAGGTCGCGAGTATACAGATTTCCTGGCCGGGTGCTCTTCGCTGAACTACGGACATAACGACGATGACATGAAGGCTGCGCTGCTGGACCATGTGTCGTCAGACGGCCTTGCGCACGGGCTGGACATGCATACGGGCGTGAAAGCGCGCTTCCTGGAAGCGTTCGAGAAGATCATTCTTGAACCGCGCGACATGGATTACAAGTTCATGTTCACCGGCCCGACCGGCACCAACGCGGTCGAAGCCGCCATGAAGCTGGCGCGCAAGACCACGGGGCGCGAAACCATCGTGGCCTTCACCAACGGCTTTCATGGCATGACCATGGGCGCGCTGGCCGCGACCGGCAATGCTGGCAAGCGCGCCGGTGGCGGCATGGCCTTGTCGGGCGTCGTCCGCATGCCCTACGAGGGCGCCATGGATGGTGTCGACAGCCTGGCGTTGATTCGCGAAATGCTGGCAAACCCGTCCAGCGGGATCGATGCGCCTGCCGCCTTCCTGATCGAACCCGTGCAGGGCGAAGGCGGGCTGAACGCCGCCAGCGCCGACTTCCTGCGCGGCCTGCAAGAGCTGGCCCGCGAACACGGTGCACTTGTCATCATGGACGACATACAGTCGGGTATCGGCCGCACAGGGCCGTTCTTCAGCTTCGAGGGTATGGGCATTCAGCCCGACCTGATCCCGTTGGCGAAATCGCTGTCGGGCATGGGCCTGCCCTTCGCCGGTCTGCTGATTCGCCCCGATCTGGATGTGTGGAAACCGGCGGAACACAACGGCACCTTCCGTGGTAACAACCATGCGTTCGTCACGGCCCGCGTGGCGCTGGAAAAGTTCTGGCAGGATGACGCCTTCCAGAAGCAGACCGAAGCAAAGGCCGCCTTCCTGACCGAGCGCCTGCAACGCATTGCCGACATGATCCCCGGCGCCAGCCTGAAAGGGCGTGGCATGATGCAGGGTGTCGATGTGGGCTGCGGCGAGATGGCAGCAGCAATCTGTGCCACCTGCTTCCAGCACGGGCTGATCATCGAAACCTCCGGCGCGCATGACGAGGTGGTCAAGGTGCTTGCGCCCCTCACCATCCCGCAGGACCAATTCGCCAAAGGGCTGGACGTGCTGGAAGCTGCCGCGCAAGTTCATGCCCCGGCCAACAAGATCGCAGCGGAGTAACGCGCATGATTATTCGTGACTTTCACAAGGAAAAGACCACAGAGCGCCGCGTCGGCGCCGAACGGTGGGAATCGGTCCGGCTGTTGCTGGCGAATGACGGCATGGGGTTCTCGTTCCACATCACCACCATCGAAGCAGGGTCGGAACACACGTTCCATTACAAGAACCACTTCGAAAGCGTCTACTGCATCTCGGGTGAAGGCAGCATCGAAGACATCGCGACCGGCGACGTGCACGAATTGCGCCCCGGCGTGATGTATGCGCTGGACCAGCATGACAAGCACACCCTGCGCTGCCGCACGGAAATGGTCTTTGCCTGCTGCTTCAACCCGCCGATTACCGGCACTGAAGTGCACCGCGAAGACGGTTCCTACGCGCTGGAAAATTCGTAAGACAGGCGGCGGGGGTGAAAAGCCGCCCGCCAACAGTATCATGACCCATACAGTCGAGAAAATCGGCGGCACCTGCATGACCCGCGTCCCCGAATTGGTGGACGCGCTGTTCCTGCACGACCCGGCGGCGGTGTATAACCGCGTCTTCGTGGTGTCGGCTTTTGGCGGGATCACCAACAAGCTGCTGGAACACAAGAAAACCGGCTCCCCCGGCATCTATGCGCGCTTTGCCAATGACGATAGCGGCGCGGGCTGGGTGGACGCGCTGCGCGACACCGCCGACAGCATGTGCGCCACGCATGCCGAGATCCTGACCCATGACGGCGACCGCGAACGCGCGGACGCGTTCGTGCGCGACCGCATGGAAGGCGCGCGCGCTTGCATGCTGGATTTGCAGCGCCTTGGCAGCTACGGCCATTTCCGCATAGACCAGCAGATGATGACCCTGCGCGAATTGCTGTCGGGCATGGGCGAGGCGCATTCGGCTTTCGTCACCACGCTTCTGTTGCAGCGCCACGGTGTCAATGCCCGCTTCGTGGACCTGTCCGGCTGGCGCGACGAGGAGAACCCGACGCTGGCCGACCGCCTGACACAGGCCATGGCCGGGATCGACCTGTCGGCGGAACTGCCCATCGTGACCGGGTATGCACAATGCTCGGAAGGGCTGATGCGTGAATACGACCGGGGCTATTCGGAAGTGGTGTTCGCGCATCTGGCCGCCCAGACCGCGGCGTCCGAGGCGATCATCCACAAGGAATTTCACCTGTCCTCGGCCGACCCGAAAATCGTGGGCGTCGACGCGGTGCGCAAGATCGGCCGCACGAGCTACGACGTGGCCGACCAGTTGTCGAACCTCGGGATGGAAGCGATCCACCCCAACGCCGCGCGCGTGCTGCGCCGCGCCGACGTGCCCTTGCGCGTGAAACACGCGTTCGAGCCCGACGACCCCGGCACCCTGATCGGGCCGGAAGGCGGCGAAGCGAACCGGGTCGAAATGGTCACCGGTCTGCCCGTGCAGGCGTTCGAGGTGCACGAACCCGACATGGTCGGCGTCAAGGGCTATGACGCGACGATTCTGCAAGCTCTTACGCGGCATAACCTGTGGATCGTGTCCAAGCAGTCGAACGCGAACACGATCACGCATTACATCGACGGGTCACTAAAAGCGCTGCGCCGGGCCGAGCAAGAGGTGCAGAAAACCTACCCGAATGCCGAGATCAGCACCCGCGCGCTGGCCATGGTGGCGGTGATCGGGTCTGACCTGTCCGAGGTGTCGGTGCTCAGCCAGGGATTGCAAGCCCTGGATGCGGCGGGCGTGCGCCCCCTGGCCGCGCAACAAGGCTTGCGCCGGATAGAGGTGCAATTCCTGCTGCCGCGTGACGACATGGACCGCGCGGTCAAGGCATTGCATGACGCATTGGTCAGCAATGCCAAGGGAAAACGCGGTGCAAAAAGCGGGTCCAAGGGTGGCGCCCAACTTCGTGTCGCCTGACCCAGCCTGAAACATCATGCACGGCGCACGCAAATCGTGCGCCGTTCTTCAATCCACGGACCTGGCGCGACCGCGACCACCGCGCCGCTTTTGCAACAACGGCGCGCGGCTTGGCAGATCGTCCATGATGGCGCGGCGAGTGTCGGGTGTCATCCGCGACCATTCGGCAATTTCATCCAGACTGCGGAAGCAGCCGGTGCACAGCCGCGCGTCGGGATGGATTACGCAAATTTTCACGCAAGGGCTTTGAACCTCGTCGCGTTTCCAGATGTCGTCGGTCATGAGGCGGCCCTGAAACCAAGTGTGACACGCAGATAAGATCGAACCGCGCAGAAGGAAAGCCCTACCCGCGCCGCAGCACCGCCAAGCGGTCCAGCGCGCCTTGCAGTATGACCCCCGCGGCGACATGGTCGATCACCTCTGCCCGGCGGCGGCGCGAGGTGTCGGCTTCCAGAAGGGCGCGTTCGGCGGCCACCGTGGACAGCCGTTCATCCCAGAACCCGATGGGCCGTTCAGTCAGCCGCGACAGGTTGCGCGCGAAGGCACGGGTCGACTGGCAGCGCGGTCCTTCGGACCCGTCCATGTTGCGCGGCAGGCCAAGGATGATCCCGCCGATCTCGCGCGCATCCAGCAGTGCCAGAAGTGCCGCCGCATCCAGCCCGAATTTCTTGCGGCGGATGGTTTGCAAGGGCGAGGCGATGGACAGCATCCTGTCCGACACCGCCACGCCGATGGTCTTGTCGCCCAAGTCCAGCCCGGCCAAGGCCCGCATGGGCGGCAGGGCTGCGGCGAAATCCGCGATCTCGTCGTGAAGCGCGCTCACTCGCCCGTCAGCCCGGCGGCGCGGGCCGTGTCGTTGATGGTCGTCAGCGCCTGTGGATTGTCGGCAAACACGGTGCGCGCTTCTTGCAGGATGGCACCGGCCTGCTCGCGCCGGTCCAACATTCCCAGCGCACGGATCGCTTGCGCCCAATCCTGCGGCGGCCCGCCTTCATTGGCCAGCCGCGCCAAAAGCCCGTCGACCATGCCCGCGATCATCTGCTGGCGTTCTTCGGGCGCCATGTCCTGCGCGGCTTCTATATCGGCGGCGGATGGCCCGCGCGGACTTGGCGGCGGCGGCAGTTGGTAGCGCGGCGCGCCGGAAATCTGCGCCAATTCCGGCAGCGCGGCGCGAATTTCCTGCAGCCATGGCGCATCGGGCGCGCTGACATCGTGCAGCCGCCGCCACAGCCGGAAGGTCAGGTCGGGCCGCCCTGTCTGGGCATAAAGCCGCCCGGAATAGTAAAGCGCAATCGGGTTTTCCGGGTCGCTGCGCAAGATGCGTTCGATCACGGCTTCCTGCTCTGGCGAGACGATGCCGCCCGTCGCCAGCGCCATCAGGTCCAGCAAATAGGCCAGGTCGTCGACCGGGGCGCGCGTGCCGGCCAGCTCGATCACCCGCAACTGCGCCTCGATGGCGGCGCGGTAATTGCCCAGCCGCGCCTCGTTCTGCGCCAGCAGGCGAAAGCCGGTCTGGTCCTCGGGGCGGCTGACAAGCGCCTCGCGCAATTGTTGCACCATGGGTTCCAACTGGTCGCGGCCTTCAAAATCGAACGGACCGGGGAAAGCTTCGGCATACTCCGCTTCCAACTGCGCCTGTCCGGGCCGGTCGGCGCGCGCTTGTTGCGCCTGGGCGTGACGGTCCGCCAACGGCATGTCGGAATAGTCGGGCACGCCTACCGACCAATACACGCCCACGGCCCCCAAAAGCATCACCGCGACCACGCCCAACACGGCGACCCTTGGGCCACCGCCCGACGCCGTGCGGTCGCCCCGCGCGTCCCGGTCCAGTTCCAGAATGCGCCGCTGCACTTCGAGCTTGGTGCGTTCGGCTTCATCCGCCGGGATGACCCCGCGCGCCAGGTCGCGGTCGATTTCGGCCAACTGGTCGCGGTAGACCCGCATGGCGCGGTCCTGCCCGTTGGCCCCGGCTTGCCGCCCGGCGCGCACAACCGCGCGCCACAGCACAACGCCCACCATCAGGAATATCAGCCCAAAGCCCGCGATTTGGCCGAATGTCATGCGATATACCCTTTCCGTGTCCCGTGCTGTTCTGTACCCCTCCAAAAGGCCGCGCAAAAGCGAAAACGGGTCACAGCCGCGTCAGCGCCCCCCCGATTGCGACCATGCGCCGCGCCGCGGGGCGATTTCGGTTTTCGCCCGCAACATGACGTTTCTGGATAACCGCGCGCCACGCCGCTGGTCCAGAAGTGCGTGAATCCCCGGAGTGCCGCCCATGAAACATTATTCCGCCTTCGCCATCGCCCGAGAGGCGTTCCGCCAGCACACCGGCTGGGGCCGCGCCTGGGCCAGCCCGGAACCGCGCGCCTCCTACGATGTGATTATCGTTGGCGCGGGCGGGCATGGGCTGGCGACGGCCTATTTCCTGGGCAAGCGTTACGGCATCAAGAACGTCGCGATCCTGGAAAAAGGCTGGCTCGGCGGCGGCAACACGGGCCGCAACACCACGATCATCCGGTCGAACTACCTGCAGGATCCATCGGCGGCGATCTATGAAAAATCGCGCAGCCTGTACGAAACCATGTCGCAGGACCTGAACTACAACGTCATGTTCAGCCCGCGCGGCGTGATGATGCTGGCCCAGACCGAACACGAAAAGCGCGGCTACCTGCGGACCGAGCGCGCCAATGCCCTGCAAGGGGTGGACACGCGCTTCATCTCGCCCGCAGAGGTGAAAAAGCTGGTGCCGATCATCAACCTGGACGGCCCACGCTACCCGGTTCTGGGCGCGCTGTGGCAGGAACGCGCGGGCACCGCGCGGCATGACGCGCTGGCCTGGGGCTATGCGCGGGCCTGTTCCGACATGGGAATGCACGTGATAGAGCAATGCGCGGTCACCGGCGTCGAATCCGCGGGGGGCGAGGTGACGGCGGTCAACACCACCAAGGGCACCATCGGCTGCAAGAAGCTGGGCATCGTGGTCGCGGGCCATTCGGGCGCGCTGGCCGACATGGCGGGCTTCCGCCTGCCGGTGGAATCGGTGGCGTTGCAGGCGCTGGTGTCGGAACCCATCAAGCCCTGCATGGACGTGGTCGTCATGGCCAACACCGTGCATGGCTACATGTCGCAATCCGACAAGGGCGAGATGGTCATCGGCGGCGGCGCGGACGGGTATAACAACTACACGCAGCGCGGGTCGTGGCACCATATAGAGGAAACCGTGCGCGCCCTGGTCGAGACCTTCCCCATGGTCAGCCGCCTGAAGATGCTGCGCCAATGGGGCGGGATCGTGGACATGACCGGCGACCGCTCGCCCATCATTTCCAAGACCCCCCTGGGCAACTGTTTCATCAATTGCGGCTGGGGCACGGGCGGGTTCAAGGCGACGCCGGGGTCGGGCTATGCCATGGCCGAGCTGGTCGCCAAGGGCGAGCCGGGGCCGCTGGCCGAAGCCTTCAGCATGTATCGATTCCGCGAGGGGCGCTTCATTGATGAAAGCGTGGCGGCGGGGGTGGCGCATTGATGGGCCAATTTCCGCGCAATTCCACCGGGTTGGGGGTGACACCGGCGCATCCGTCCTTACATATGGGGACGACGGAACAGAGGAACCCCCCATGCGCTTCACCTTCATCACTCGCTTCGCCGACGCCATCCTGCGCAACCCGCAACGCGTGGGCGGGCTTGCCTTTGGGATATTCATTCCGCTTCTGGTCGCGGGGCTGGCCCTTGCGCCGCGTATCGGTGGGCTTTCCGACAGCGAAGTGTCGAACGCCCCGCAAGCCTATTCCATCCCCGTCGAATAAGGCGCGCACCAAAGCGCGCCCCATGAAAGGCGCGCCATGCTACTGCTGACATGCCCCTGCTGCGGCGTCACCGCCGAGGAAACCGAGTTCGCCCCCGGCGGCGAAGCGCATCTGAAACGCTCTGGCCCCGGCTCATCCGATGCCGAGTTCGACAGCTACATGTTCAACCGCAAGAACCCGCGCGGCGTGCATTTCGAACGCTGGCGCCACGCCCATGGCTGCGGCAAGTGGTTCCTGGCCGCGCGCTGCACCATGACGCTGGAAGTATTCGGCACCTACCCCGCGCAAACCGTTGAACCGCCTGCCGAGATTGTCGCCGCCATCAAAGCCAAACGCCCGGATTGGGAGGGGTTCGCATGAGCCATCGTCTCGCCTCTGGCGGTCGCCTGATCGACCGCGCCCGCGATGTGAAATTCACCTTCAACGGCAAGCCTATGAAGGGCCATGCGGGCGATACGCTGGCCGCGAGCCTGCTGGCCAACGGCCAGACGCTGTTGGGCCGGTCGTTCAAATACCACCGCCCGCGCGGCATTGTCGCCAGCGGGGCCGAGGAACCGAACGCGCTCGTGGGCCTTGGCAAAGGCAACCGGTATGAACCCAACCAGCGCGTGACCACGACCGAAGTCTTCGAAGGGCTGAGCGCCGAGACGCAGAACCACTGGCCCAGCCTCGATTTCGACCTGCTGGCGGTGAACAGCCTTGTGCCGCAATTCCTGACGGCCGGGTTCTATTACAAAACCTTCCTGCGCCCGCGTGCGTTCTGGAAGCATGTGTATGAGCCTTTTATCCGCAAATCGGCGGGTTTGGGCAAAGCCCCCGCGCATGACGCGCGCGACCCCGACCGCTATGAGCAGCTTTACGCGTTTTGCGATGTGTTGGTCATCGGCGGCGGCATCGCCGGCCTGCAAGCCGCGCTGTCGGCGGCTGAAACCGGCGCGCGCGTGGCGGTATGGGAACAGACCGCGCATTGGGGCGGGCGCGCCCCGGTCGATGGCGTGACGGTTGACGGGCAGGATGCCGACGCCTGGATCGCCGCGACCGTCGCCAAGCTGGACGGCATGGACAACGTCCACATGCGCCTGCGCTGCATGGGCGCGGGCGTGCACGACCACGGCTACGTGCTGGGCTATGAGCGCGTGTCGGACCATGCCCCGAACACCGACGCCCCCCGCCATCGCCTGTGGCGGATGCGCGCGGGCCAGATCGTGACCGCCACCGGCGCGATTGAACGACCCTTGTCCTTTGCGGGCAATGACCTGCCGGGCGTGATGCTGGCCAGCGCCATGCGCGACTATGTCGTGAATTACGCGGTGGCCCCCGGCCAGTCGGTTGTTGTCGTCACCAATAACGACGACGCCTATCGCACGGCGATCACGCTGCGCCATGCGGGCATTGGTGTGCCCGCGATTGTCGATGCCCGCGCAGAGGCTGACGGCCCGCTGGTGGCAAAGGCCCGCGCCGCCGGGATCACCGTGCTGACCGGCAAGGGCATTCGCAAGGTCAAGGGCGGCAAAAAGGTCACCGGCGTCGAGGTCTGCCGCATCGACAGCAAGGGCACCGCGTTCACCGAGAAATTCGACTGCGACGCGGTCGCCATGTCCGGCGGCTGGTCGCCGGTCGTGCATCTGTGGTCGCATTGCGGTGGCAAGCTGGTCTGGGACGAGGCGCACCACTTCTTCCGCCCCGATGCCAGCCGCCCGCCCTTGGGCGTAGACGGCGCAGGCTTCGTGCGCGCGTGCGGCGCTGCCAATGGCGACATGGGCGCGGTGCTGAGTGGGGCGCATGAGGCGGGTTTGACAGCGGCAAAAGCCACAGGCGCCACGGGCAGCGCCCCTGCCCCCGCCACCGACAGCGCCCCCGACATGGCCCCGATGGACGCCGTCTGGATGATGCCGCGCAACGCCGAATATGACCTGCGCATGAAGATGTGGCTGGACTATCAGAACGACGTGAAAGTGTCGGACGTGCAACTCGCCGCGCGCGAGGGGTATCAGAGCGTGGAGCATACCAAGCGCTACACCACGCTGGGCATGGCCACGGATCAGGGCAAGCTGAGCAATATCAACGGCTTGGCAATCCTGTCGGACGCGTTGGGCCAGCCCATCCCGGCCACCGGCACCACCACGTTCCGCCCGCCCTACACGCCCATTTCCATCGGCGCGATCGCGGGCGAGGCGACGGGCAGCACGTTCCAGCCCCTGCGCCGCTCGCCGCTGCATGACTGGCACGACGAAAACGGCGCTGATTGGGAACCCGTCGGCCAATGGCGCCGCCCGTATACCTATCTGCGCGCGGGCGAGGATCGGCACAAGGCCGTGAACCGCGAGGTCGCGAACGCACGCAGCAATATCGGCACGCTCGACGCCTCGACCCTTGGCAAGATCCTTGTGCAAGGCCCCGATGCCGCGCGCTTCATGGACATGCTCTACACCAACATGATGAGCAGCCTGAAACCCGGCAAATGCCGCTACGGGCTGATGTGCGATGAAAATGGCTTCCTGATGGATGACGGTGTCGTCGCGCGCCTGTCGGATGACGCGTTCCTTGTGCACACCACATCGGGCGGCGCGGACCATGTGCATGGCTGGATGGAAGACTGGCTGCAATGCGAATGGTGGGACTGGAAGGTTCACACCGTCAACCTGACCGAACAATACGCGCAAATCGCCGTGGTCGGCCCGAAATCGCGCCAGCTTCTGGAACGGCTGGGCGGGATGGATGTCAGTGCCGAGGCGCTGAAATTCATGGAATGGACCGAAGGGCGCCTGGGCGGGTTCGACGCGCGCGTGTTCCGCATCAGCTTCTCGGGCGAGTTGAGCTTCGAGATTGCCGTGCCCGCGGGCCAGGGCCGCGCGTTCTGGGACAAGTTGCTCTCCGAAGGGGCCGATCTGGGTGTCATGCCCTATGGCACCGAAGCGTTGCACATTCTGCGCGCCGAGAAGGGCTTCATCATGATCGGGGACGAAACCGATGGCACGGTCATCCCGCAGGACCTGAACCTGAACTGGGCGATCAGCAAGAAGAAGGACGATTTCCTTGGCAAGCGCGGCATGATGCGCGAGGAAATGGTCCGCCCCGACCGCTGGAAGCTGGTTGGTCTGGAAACGCTGGACGGGTCCGTTCTGCCGCATGGTGCGCTGGCCGTGACCGGCGGCACGAATGCCAACAAACAGGCGGAAACCGAGGGGCGCGTGACCTCGACCTACCACTCGGCCACGATGGGGCGCGGCATCGCGATGGGGCTGGTGCTACGCGGCCCCGACCGCATGGGCGACGTGCTGGACTTCGTCGGGACCGATGGCGGGCGCATCAAGGCGCGGATCGTGGACCCGGTGCTGTATGACAAGGAAGGGGCAAAGCAAAATGTCTGAGCTGGCACGAAGCGCCCTGCCCGGCGCGTCCTATGAGGGCTTTGTCACCGTCACGGAAGCGGGGTTGCGCGGCATGATTACCCTTCGGGGCGATCTGGCGGTTTTGGCAGACGCCGTGAAAACCGCCACGGGCTGCGCGATCCCGGCGCAGCGCCGGGTGGAACAGGCGGGCGACAAGGCGGTGGCGTGGATGTCCCCGGACGAGCTGCTGATCCTGTGCGATTATGCCGATGCGCCCGGCTTGACGGCATCCTTGACGAAAGATCTGGACGGGCAATTCGCCACGGTCGCCAATGTGTCGGACGCGCGCGCTGTGTTCACATTGCGCGGCGCGCAAGCCGGTGACGCGCTGGCCAAGCTCTGCCCTGTGGATTTCGGCGCGCTGCGCGAAGGCGAGATTCGCCGCACCCGCGCGGCGCAGGTCGCCGCGGCGATCTGGGTGTCGGGACCGCAGGAGATGACCCTGGTCTGTTTCCGCTCGGTCGGGCAATACATGTTCGACCTGCTCTCGCGCGCGGCAGCACCGGGGTCAGAGCCGAAGTTCTACGCTTGATCCAACGAAAAAGGCGCGAGGTTCCCCCCCGCGCCTTTCGCGTTATCCGAAGCGGCGGCGTTTCTGACCGCCACCCGCCGGTTTTCCGGCGGCCTTGGGCTTGTCGCCCCGCGCGCCCCCGCCCTGCGGCTTGCGGCGCTGAGGTTGGCCACGCTTGCGCTGTTCAGCGCGCGCGGGCCCGGCCAGGTCCGCCGACCATGGCACGCCGCCTTCGACCTTCATGCTGATCTTCATCAGCTTTTCAATGGCGCGCAGGTCTTCCATCTCTGCCGGGGCGCAGAACGCCAAAGCACGCCCCGACGCCCCGGCCCGCGCGGTGCGGCCAATGCGGTGGACGTAGTTTTCCGGCACTTCCGGCAGGTCGTAATTATAGACATGGCCCATGTCGGGAATGTCGATGCCGCGCGCGGCCACGTCGGTGGCGACCAGCACCTTGATGTCACCGGCGCGGAACGCAGCCAAGGTGCGCTCGCGCTGGCCTTGGCTTTTGTTGCCGTGGATGGACCCGGCGGACAGGCCCCAGCCGTTCAGCAGCTTCATCAGCTTTTCCGCGCCGTGCTTGGTGCGCGAAAACACCAGCGCCAGGTCGTCCGGGTGCTTTTCCAGGTAGCTTGCCAGCAGCTTGGCCTTGTCACCCTGCGACACGAAATGCACCGATTGGGTCACCTTGTCGGCGGGTTTGCCGGGGGCGGCGACCTCTATCCGCTCTGGGCGGTCCAGATAGGCGGCGGCGATTTCGTTCATCTGCTTCGACATCGTGGCCGAGAACATCAGCGTCTGACGCTCGCGCGGCAACAGCGCCGCGATCTTGCGCAGCGCGTGGATGAAGCCAAGGTCCAGCATCTGGTCGGCCTCGTCCAGCACAAGCATGCGGGTTTCCGCCAGCGTCAGCGCGCGGCGGTCCAGCAGGTCCAGCAGGCGGCCCGGCGTGGCCACCAGGATGTCGGTGCCCTTGGCCAGTTTCTGGATCTGCGGGTTTATGCCCGCACCGCCCACCACGCGCGTCACCTTGACGGGCGACTTGCGCGCGAAGGCATCCAGCGTGGTCGCGATCTGGTTGACCAACTCGCGCGTGGGGGCAAGGATCAGGGCTTGCGTGGTCTTGGGGTTGGGACGGCCCGCGCCCAGCACGTCATGCAAAATGGG
>JAAAPG010000057.1 GCA_009908405.1 Alphaproteobacteria bacterium
ATATCTCTCCGGGACGGTTCCTGCTGCCGGGCGACCTGGCAGGAAGCCCGGCGCTGACCTTCGCGCCGATGGCGCACACCGGCCAACGCGGCAGCCTGGGCCGCGAGATGGAGCGCCGCTTTGAGGCGTATAAATCCCGCGTCGTGCGCCCCTTCTTTCAGGATCATTTCGCCCGGATCGACCGCCAGATCGTTTTGGCCGATGTGCTGGGCGCCGCTCATGCCGGGCCAGATGCCGTGGCCGAACTGGGCCGGACGATGACCGAACTCCTCTCCGCCTTTCGCCCCGGTCGCAACGCGTGGCTGACGCGGCTTCTGGGCGGCAAGCGGGTCGAGCGCATCCTGTTTGCCGCGACCAAGGCCGACCACCTGCACCACAGCCAACACGCCCGGCTGACCGGGCTGATGGCGGCTTTGCTGCGCGCCGCCCGCGACCGCGCCGATTTCGCCGGGGCCCGGACCGAAGCAATGGCCATCGCCGCCGTGCGCGCCACGGTGGAAGACCAGCGCAGCCATGGCGGTGAAACGCTCGATTGCGTGCGCGGCACCCTGGCCGACAGCGGCAAGCAAGCGGCGTTTTTCGCAGGCGATCTGCCCGAAGACCCGATGGCGCTGATCGGCCCCGCGCGCGACGGGGCGGCGAAATGGCTGGATGCCGATTTCGGCGTGATGCAGTTTGCACCCGTGGGCCTGACCCGTCGCCCCGGCGACGGGCTGGCGCATATAAGGCTGGACCGCGCCGCGCAATTCCTGGTCGGAGATATGCTATGAGCCGCGGACCAACTGTTTTCGAGCTGGACGATCCCGCGCCCGACACCCCGGCCACCGCCCCTCAACCGCCCGAGGACGCCCCGCCAACCGGCGCGGCGATGCAGGCAACCCTTGCCATCGGGCGCAAACGCATGACGTGGCTGGGACGCATGGGCTGGGGCGCGGCGGTCGCGCTTTTGGGCATGGCGCTGTCATTGGCGGCATGGGATTTTGCGACCGCGCTGCTGGCCCGCAACCCGGCCCTTGGCTGGGTGGCAAGCGGGCTGCTTGGATTGGTCACCATCGCCTGTGTGGGGGTGGCGCTGCGGGAATGGGCCGGGTTTCGGCGTTTGCGGCGCCTCGACGACCTGCGCCACCTGGCGGATCGCGCCCGCGCCGAGGAAAGTCGCGACCTGGCGCTGCGGCTGATGCAGCGCCTGTCCGCGCTCTATTCCGGACGCTCCGAGATGCGCTGGCACCGCGACCGCCTTGCCGAGCTTGCCCCCGACCAGCCGGATGCCGAAGGGCTGTTGCACCTGTCCGAGACCACGCTTCTGGTGCCGCTGGACCAGGCCGCCCGCGCCGAGGTCGAAGCCGCCGCGCGGCAGGTCGCGCTGTTGACTGCAATGCTGCCCATGGCGCTGGTCGACGTGATTGCAGCCTTGGCGGTCAACCTGCGCATGATCCGCCGGATTGCCGAAGTCTATGGCGGGCGCGCCGGGGCATTGGGCAGCATCCGGCTGCTGCGCGGCGTGGTAGCACATCTGCTGGCCACGGGGGCCGTGGCGGTGGGCGAGGATATGCTGGGCTCGGTCGCGTCGGGCGGCGTGGTGTCCAGGGTATCGCGCCGGTTCGGGGAAGGGCTGGTCAATGGTGCCCTGACCGCGCGACTGGGGGTTGCTGCCATGAGCATCTGCCGCCCCCTGCCCTTCGTGGCCGCGCAAAAGCCGCGCACCGGCGCGATCGTGTCGCATGCGGTCAGCGGGCTGTTCGACCGGGACACCGCCTAAAGCGGGCGGCGGCCAAAGGTGCGTGCAAGCACGCACCCTACGCAAACCGCCCGTGTGACGGATGCGTATATTCATAAGGCCACTCCCCGGCACGGTGCACCAACCCGTGCCTGACCGGACCGAGGCGGCAATATCGCAGATGATCCGCCAGATCCTGTCGGTCGCGGATATGATGTTCCCAATAGCGGCGCTGCCAGATCCCACGCTCGGCACGGCGCATGTGGGAGTGCCGCCGCCGACCCACGGGCAAGGCCCTTGAAAACCGCGACTTGATAAGCCGCCAACGCGTCGGGTAGTCGCAATCGCCCCGCGGCAATGTCCAGATGCAGGACATTTGATGTGGCAAGACCACCCAACAGTCTATGGTGAACGGGCGGTCTGCGCGCGTCGCGACGACAGCCGCGCGCAACAGGGGGATATGGTCGGTCAACGCGCAGGCATGTGGGCAAGCAAGCGCGACCTTGAAAAAGATCGTGGCCCCGGCAAGACGCGGGCGGCGGTAATTCGACATCTTGTCACGGTCGCAGACCTTGCTTGAGATATCGTTAACGCGCGTAGGGTGCGTGCTTGCACGCACCCTTGGCCATGTCAGCCGCGATCTTGTAGAATATCAGCCAAAACAGCGCGGATGGCCTGCGCGTCCTGCCACTCAAGCCGCACGGGCAAAGTCATCACCTTCTGTCGAAAGCGGCGCGGCAGGCGGACCGAGTCTTTCTCGGTCGTGACCATTTGTGCGCCCAGCGCCTTGGCCTCGAGTTCGAGCCGCGCCATCAGCGCATCGCTCAAAGGCTGGTGGTCCGCGAGCGCCTCTGCGCGCAGCAAGACCGCCCCTTCTGCCCGCAGCGTCGCGAAGAACTTTTCCGGCCGCCCGATTCCGGCAAACGCCAGGACGCGCTGGCCGGACCATGAAAGCCCCATCGCCAAGGGCTGAAGCGTGCCGCCAATCACCGGCACCGGGTGGTCGCGTGCCGCGCGAAATGACGCGATCTGTTCGGGCGTGCCGATCGCAAGGATCGAGTCGGCCCGCGCCGATCCCGTCGCGACCGGTTCACGCAAGGGGCCAGCCGGCAATACCCGACCATTGCCGAAACCGAGCGCGGCATCGACCACCACCAGCGACAGATCCTTGCGCAGCGCCGGATCCTGGAAGCCATCGTCAAGGATCAGCGCCTGGGCGCCCGCGGCAACGGCGCGGCGCGCGGTGGCGGCACGGTCGCGCCCCACCCAGACCGGCGCGAATGCAGCCATCAGAAGCGGTTCGTCGCCGACATCCGCGGCATTGTGCTGGCGCTCGACGACCTGCACCGGTCCCTTCAGGCGCCCTCCGTAACCGCGCGACAGAACATGGGCCTGCACACCCATGGACTGCAAAGCCTGCACCAGCGCGATCACCGTGGGCGTTTTTCCGGTGCCCCCGATATTGAGATTGCCGACGCAGATCACGGGCACCTCCGGCGCGTATCGCGGTGCTTGGGCGACGCGGCGCGCGGTCATGGCGGCGTATAGCGTCCCCAAGGGCGCCAGTATGCTGGCCCATGCAGAGCGTGGCCGAAACCAGAAACCGGGCGGCTGCATCAGCCCTGTTCCTTGCAGGCATCCAGCAGGGCCGCGACCAGTGTTTCCGTGGCCTCTGCCCCTTCCGACACGATCTGCCATCCCCGATGCGCCATCTCCGCCGCCTGATCGGGGCGCAGCACTGCACGCAGCATCCGTCCCAGCGCGTCGGGTCGAGTCAGGCGGCGCGTGGCACGTCGTTCGGTCAGCAGGTCAAACGCATCGCCGTAGCGCCCGCCTTCCGGCCCGTGGACAATGGCACAGCCCAGGCCCGCCGCTTCCATCGGGGAATAGGTGCTGCCATCGGTGAAGCTGCCGCCCAGGTAGCACGCCACGGCCAACCGATACCAAAGCCCGCGTTCGCCCTCTGTATCGGCGATATAAACTTGTGTTTCCGCGGTGATCGGATCGTCACGCGACCGCAGCGCGGTATTGAAATGCCGCGACATGCGGGCATGCAGATCGGGGCCGCGCATCGGGTCATTGGGGTGCAGGATCAGCACCAGTCGATGCGACTCGCGCAAGGCTTCCTGCTGAAGCGCGACAATCAGATCCTCTTCGCCCGGCGGCACCCCCACGGCCAGCCAGATCGTGCGATGACGCAGCGCCTCTGCCAGGGCATCGCGCTCGGCCTCGTTGCAGCGCAACGCCAGCGGCGCTTGCGACAGCGTGCCGATAACCGAAATTCGGTCGTTATGCAGGCCCGCCGCAGCCCAGGTGTCCTGCACGCGCTCGGACGCCAGAAACACATGCGCCAGCCGGTTCAGAACCCGCCGCGTGTGCCACGGTGCAAGCGACCAACGGCCCGCCACGCGCGGCATGGAGACATCGGCGACGAAAATGCGCGTGCCGCAGCGTGCCCATTGGGCAATCATGTCCCCCGGCAATGTGCGCGCCGCCACGAGCGCGGCCGCGATACGGGTGTGCTCGGCCAGCTTGCGAACAAGACCCGGCGCATCAGCCGCGCAGGACAACGCGAGACGGCGCGGCAATTCGACCGGGGCCGCGCAACCGGGCGGATAGCTGAGAATGACACCCACCGCATCATCTGCCTCCAGGATCGCTTCCGACAAGGCGGTGAACTTGTTCAAGCGTGTCCGGCTGTCGCAATGCAGCCAGACCAATGGGCTGCTCAAGCCCACCAGAACCGGCAAGGCGATATCCTGTGTCTGCTCCAAGTCGCTTTCGATCTCGCGTGTCCTGCTTCCGGTCCGGGGCCAGCCTAAACGTCGCCTGTGCCGGGGACATTCGTCAATGGTGTTTCGCGGCGCGCGACAAGCGTCTCGTGCAACGCCGGGTTCGCCGCGATCACACCCTCTGCGCGCGGATCGGGCGTATTGAACACCAGCGGCGCGCCCGACGGGTCGGACACAATCCCCCCCGCTTCGGCCACGATCAGAGTTCCCGCAGCGATATCCCAGTGCCAGGCGGGTTTGAAGGTCAGCATGGCGTCGAACGCGCCTTCGGCGACGAGCGCCATGCGCCAAGCCAGCGCGGGGCGGAAATGCCGCGTCAGGTCAGGCACGCCACCGGGCCAGTGCGCGGTGTCCAGTTGGCTGCGCGTCGCCAGAATCGAGGCGCCCGACACAGTGTCCGAAACGCCGATGGGCTGACCGTTGCGAAACGCGCCAGCCCCAAGCGCGGCGCTGTAAGTGTGCCCAAGGCGCGGCAGATGGATCGCGGCAGCCACGGGGCGGCCCCCCGCGACCACGCAGACCGGATGCGCGAATCCGTCCTGTCCGTCCAGATAGGCGCGCGTTCCGTCCAGCGGGTCGATGATGAAAACGCGCTCGCAGGACAGGCGCGCGGGCGTATCGGGCGTTTCCTCGGACAGCCAGCCGTAGTCAGGCCGCGCCTGCAACAGCAGGTCGCGCAAGGCGGCGTCGATATCCAGGTCGACCTGCGACACCGGGCCTTGCCCCTGCCCCTTGTCCCAGACACGCGGCGCGCGCCCGAACTGGCGCAGCGCGATCTGGCCGGCCAGTTGCGCCGCTTGCGTGACAAGCGCCAGATCGTCATTCACCGGCAAGGGTCATCCCCTCGACCAGAAGCGACGGCACGGCATGCGACAGATGCAGGCGCGCATCATTGGCCGGGATGATCCGACCCAGCATATCGCGCAAGTTGCCCGCGATGGTGCATTCGTTGACCGGGTAAACGATTTCGCCGTTTTCCACCCAGAACCCGCTGGCCCCGCGCGAATAATCGCCTGTATTGGGGTTGATGGTGGCCCCGATCAACGACGTGACCAGCAGCCCCGTCCCCATCTGCGCGATCAGGTCGTCGCGGCTGGCGGTGCCTTGGGTCAGCGCCCAGTTGGTCGCGCCGGGGCTGGGCGGGGCAGACGTGCCGCGCACGGCGTTGGCGGTGCTTTCCATCCCCAGCTTGCGGGCAGAGGCCAGGTCCAGAACCCAGCCCTGCAACAGCCCGTCGGCCACAAGGTCGCGGGCACGGGTTTGCAACCCTTCGGCATCGAAGGGGCGCGACGCACTGGTGCGCGGGCGGTGCGGGTCTTCGGTCAAGGACAGCCCCTTTGGCAAGACCTGTTCCCCCATCGCGTCGCGCAGCCAGCTGGAGCCGCGCGCAATGGACGCGCCGTTGATCGCCGCCACCAGATGCCCGATCAGACCGCTGGCCACACGTTCGTCATACAGCACCGGGTAGGCGCCGGTTTTCGGGCGGCGTGCGCCGTGCCGCGCCACCGCGCGCTCCGCGGCCAGTTTTCCGACCGCTTCGGGCGCTGGCAAGTCGGATTGATACACGCGCCCCTCGCCGCAGTAATCGCGTTCCATCCCCGTGCCTTCGCCACTGATGGCGACGCAGCTGACCTGGCGTGAGCTGCGGGCATAGCCACCGCTGAACCCGTTTGTCGCCGCCAGCCAGATCGCCTGCTGCCCATAGGCGGCAGAGGCCGATTGCACCTGCGTGACACCAGCAACCGCAAGGGCCGCATCTTCGGCGCGGCGCGCGTCGTCTTGCAAACCGGCAGGGTCCGGTTCCGGCGCGGGGTCGCACATTTCCAGCCCCTCGGCACTGCGCAGCATGGCAAGCTGCCGACTGTCGGCCAACCCGGCATACGGGTCTTCGGGCGCTTCCCGCGCCATGGCAACCGCGCGGGCGGCCATGGCCGCCAGCGTATCGGGCCGTGTGTCGGATGACGAAATACAGGCCTGTCGTTGCCCGACGAACACCCGCAAACCGATCTCGACCCCTTCCGAACGGTCCGCCTGCTCCAGCCCGCCCTTGCGCACATCGATGGAGACCGAGCGCCCGTCCACGGCCATCGCATCGGCGGCATCCGCGCCCGCATCCTTTGCAGCACGCAGCATGGCTTGGGTCAGGGGCGCAAGCGGCGTGGTCAGGTCATCGGCAGACATGGCAGGCAATCCTTTTCAAACGCTGCGTTTCATCTAGTGCCATTCCCCGCGAATTGAAATGCCGGGCCGCCGCATTTTGCACAAGTTCCGTGTCGGCGCATGGCGGTGGCAACGGGTAAGCAGGGCCATCCAAAGTTCAAGGGCTTGACCGATGACACTTCCTGAATTGCTGCTGTTCCTGTTCCCGCTGGCCTACAGCCCCGGCCCCGGCAACCTGTTCTTCGCCGCCATTGGCGCCAGGTCTGGCTGGCGTGCGACCCTCCCGGCCTTCATCGGATACCATCTGGCAACGCTGATCGCGGCCTTGGCGGTTGGGGCCGGGGTGTTCCTGGCATCGCGGCCAATTGTGTCGACAGCCCTTACCCTGGCGGGCACCGGCTACATGCTGTGGCTGGCTTGGAAACTGTGGCACGCGGGCGCAGCACAGGGCCGGGGCGGGCCGACCGGTGCCAGCTTTACCGACGGCGCGGCCCTGCTTGCGCTCAACCCCAAGGCCTGGGCCATCATGGCCGCCTTGTTCGCGCTTTACCCGGATGCCGACTTGCCGACCACGCTACGGGTCGCCGCTATATTCACGCTCAACAACCTTGTCGCCTTCGCGGTCTGGACGATGGCCGGACAGGCATTGCTGGGGCAAAGCCGCCACGTGGCCCTGATGAACCGGGGCTTCGCGCTTTTGCTTGCGGCCGTGGCGCTGCACATGGCCCTGACCTGAATGCCTACCAGCGCCGACAACTGCGCAATTGCCGGTCATACATTGCCGCGCGGCTGGCCACGCGGTCGGCCACCTTTATCAGCCAGGGTTTCGCGTTATAGCTCCCGCGCGCGTAGCCCGCATGCCCGTCGTGATAGGCCAGATACAGGTTGCGCGCATCGTTCAACGCAATGCCATTGCGTTCGCGTGACTTGTTGGAATACCAGCCGACGAAATCCGTCGCATCGCGTATATCGGTACGGTCGGCGCGGCGGTTGCGGGTCTCGCTCTTGTATTCATCCCATGTGCCGTCAAGGGCCTGGCTGTAGCCCATCGCAGAGCTTTGACGCCCCAGCGGGATGACGCCCAATGCGTAGCGCACCGGCGTGCGTGCGTCCCCGATGAACCGGCTTTCGGCATGAATGATCGCCGCCTGAACCGCGACCGGCACACCCCATTTGCGTTCCGTGGCGCGCATGGCCGCGAAATATTTCGGGCGTTCGGACTGCATGGCACAGGCATCGTCCAGGTTGCGGGGCGCGGAATACTGTTTGCCGCCACACGCCGACAGAAGCACCGCCAGCGCGATGGCAATAAAGAATCTGCTCATGTTTGCCTCGATAATTTTTTTGGATAGTCTAACGGCCTTGAACGAAAAAGTAAGCCCCTGCGCCGAAAGGAATGGCCACCATTGCAAAAACGTGACTGCACCCCCCCATCTTAACCTCTCGTTCAGGGGCGGCTGCTAAAGTCATCCTTGGGTAAAAAGGTGGGTAAAAGCAATGGACCGTTCTGACAATGTCAGGCCGATCATCATCAAGCGCAAAAAGGTTGTCGCGGGTGGTGGGCATCATGGTGGGGCCTGGAAGGTGGCCTATGCCGATTTCGTGACAGCCATGATGGCGTTCTTTCTCATGCTCTGGCTGTTGGGGTCGGTCTCGGATGATGAGCGCAAGGGGGTCGCGGATTACTTTTCGCCGACCACCGCGATCGACAGCGCCACTTCGGGCGGTGACGGGGCGTTTGGTGGTACATCTTTGTCAACTGTCACATCCGTGACGGATGAGGTCGCCACCGCCGAGGCATTTCAATCCGAAAACGAGCGGCTCCAGGACGTGGCCGAAAAATTCGCGGCCCTCGCCGGGGAAAGCGCCTACGCCGAAGAGCTGTTGCGCCACATCAACATTCGGCTGACAGATGAAGGGCTGCTGTTCGAGCTGACCGACCTGCCCGATGCGCCGCTGTTCGACCCGGATACGGCTGTGCCCCGACCGGTTCTGGTGCAACTGGCAAGGTTGATTACAGATGCGATGCGCGTGGTTGAAAACCCGCTGGCTCTTGGGGTGCATTCCCAGTCCTTTCCGGCGGTCCTGCGCGACAACCCGGTCTGGCGACTGACAGTGCAGCGCGCGCAGGCGATGCGCGGTCTGGCCGAGCAAAGCGGTTTCGACCCCGAGCGGGTCAAGCGTGTCACAGGACACGCGGATCGCTCGCTCGCAGACAAAACAAACGCGATGGCCCCGCAAAACAACAGGATCGACATGGTCTTGCTGCGCACGGTTACATCATAGACCGCGATTAGGAGGAAATTAACACCGCTGCACGATAGTCGAGAGGAGAATCAACAACGCGATGGAGCGGCCATGAGTATTACGTCTTCCCTGAACGCGGGCATATCCGGATTAAACGCGAATGCAACGCGTCTGTCCACGATCTCGGACAATATCGCCAATTCGGCGACCTACGGGTATCGACGGGCCCAGACCTCGTTTCACTCCGTCGTCGTCGGCAGCGGTCTCTCTGGTCAAGGCGCCTACAGCGCCGGCGGCGTGCGCACGTCGACGCTGCGCCTCGCGGATCAGGGCGGATCCCTCATCGGGACGCAAAATGCGACCGATATTGCCATTAATGGTCGCGGTTTCTTGCCGGTGACCTCGTCATTGGGCGCTGAGCTGCAAGATGGGACCGCGCCGATGATGATGACAACCACGGGATCGTTCCGCCAGGATGCAAACGGATTTCTGCGCAACCCCGCCGGTATGGTCCTGATGGGCTGGCCCGCTGCCGAAGACGGGACCATCCCGCCCGCTGTGCGCGACAATGCCTCCAGCTTGCGCCCCATACAGGTTCCCATGGACCAGCAAGCTTCATCCCCGACCAGCATGATTGACATGGCAGTCAATCTCCCGGCGAGCGAAACACTGCCGAGCGCTCCGGGCGACCCCTCGTTCTTGTCCGTGGAATATTACGACACGCTCGGGCTTCCCGGAACGCTCGACATCACGTTTCAACCCGGCGGTAGCCCGAATGCCTGGCGCATGAGCATTGTCGATCAGGCCAGCGGTGCGAATGTCGGGGAATATGACCTGGTCTTTGACGACACCCCCGGCAGCGGTGGCACGCTTTCCTCTGTCAGCCCGGTCGGGGGCGCGCCGGGCTATTCCGCCGCAACCGGAAATGTCGAACTCATGATCGGCACACAGGCAATCACGATGCAACTCGGTCGGTTGGGCGAAACCGGCGCACTTACTCAAAGGGGCTCTACTTTCTCACCGGCCGGGGTTACGCAGGATGGGTTTGGCTCGGGCAATTTGATTGGGCTGACGATCGATGCCAGCGGCAATCTCGATGCCGTTTACGATCAAGGATTTCGCCGCACGCTGTACAAGGTGCCGCTGGTCGATGTGCCCAATCCAAACGGCCTGACCTCGCTGAACGACCAGGCATTTCAAGCATCGTCAGAAAGCGGATCATTCTTCCTCTGGGACGCGGGTGATGGCCCGGTGGGTGAATTTGTAGGCTTCTCTCTCGAGGAATCCGCCACTGATGTCGCGGAAGAACTCACAAACCTCATACAAACTCAAAGGGCCTATTCATCGAATGCAAAGGTCATCCAGACCGTCGATGAAATGTTCCAGGAAACCAATAACATCAAACGCTGAGCCGTCAGCGGTTAGGAAGTGAGGACATTATGAGCATTGGCGTCGCTACCAATACAGCCCTTTCGGGTCTCCGCTTTACGTCGCTTGGCACGAAACTGGTCGCGGAAAATATCGCCAATGCAGAGGTTGCGGGCTACGGCCCGCGTCAGCTCCTGGCAAGCGGAACCATATCCGCGCTGCGCAGCGGCGCAACTCTGTCGAGCAATGTCGTCAGAGACGTGGACCCGGTTCTGCTGAATGATACACGCAGCGCCGACTCAGGCCGTCAGGATGCCCAAACGCGCCTTTCCGCTTTGTCCAAGCTTGAAAATGCCTTCGGCATTCCAGGCGAGTTCGGCGCGTTCAACACGCTGCTGACGTCGTTCGAAACCAGCCTGCGGCAAGCAGCCACGACACCCGACTCCAACGCCGCGCTGCAGGCTGTCGCGCAAAACGCATCCCGACTCGTGTCAAAATTCAACACGACAGGTGACCAGATCCAAGCCACACGGCAGCAAGCGGACACCGCCATTTCCAATGATGTCCAAGATTTGAACGCTTTCCTCGGGCAGGTCACATCGCTCAACCGCGATATCCAGCGCCAAACGCTGTTGGGCGGCGACCCTTTCGCGCTCATGGACCAGCGCGAACAAGTGGTTTCAGAGATCGCGAAGTTCCTCCCCGTTACCGAGATCCCGCGCGAGGACAATCGAATCATGCTGCTCTCCGCGAGGGGCGAGATTCTTGCCGACTCCGATCATGCAGAATTCACTTTCACCAAAACACCAGGCATTGCGGCCAACGATACTCTGACCGCGGGCGCGGTATCAGCCGTGTACTTGGACGGCCGCGCTCTCGGACCACAAGACCAGACATTGCAAACCGGCACCCTGGGTGCCAACCTTGCCGTTCGCGATACGCTTGCGCCCGAAGCGCAGGCCGATCTCGATCTACTCGCGCAAGACCTGATGGACCGTTTCGCCGGGCCAACGGCAGATGCCTCTTTACCGCCCGGAGAACTTGGCCTCTTTACGTTGGATGGCGCATCCACGCTTCCCGCGGGCCCAACAGGCCTCTCCAGCCAGATGCGCCTTTCCTCTCTTGTGGACCCTGCGACGGGCGACGGGCTATGGCGCTTGCGCAGCGGCCTGAATGCAGCAATCCCGGGCCCGATGACGGACCCCGCAACCTTGGAGAGCATGATCACCGCGCTAACGTCACCGCGTGAATTGGGCCCCGGCTTTCCAAGGTTATCGCTCTCGGACAGCATGGCGGAGCGCGTCTCCAGCCTTGCCGCAAAACGTCTTGGCGCCGAAACCGATCTCGCTTCCGCGCAAGCGAGCTTCACCGCGAAACAGCAGACACTCGCGGCGCGGGGTGTGGATACCGACGCCGAGATGCAGGACCTGCTCCGGCTCGAGCGTGCCTATGCCGCAAATGCCCGCGTGTTATCCACTGTCGATGAAATGATGCGCAACCTTCTGGAGATATGAAATGTTTCACTTTGGCACCTCCGACCTGGCGCAAAACCTCATGCTCCGACGGTCCGGCACCCAGCTCAGGGAAACGGTCTCTCGGCTCACGGCGGAACTGTCTTCGGGGCAGCATCAAGACACGTCTCGCGCGCTGAACGGCGCGCTCACGCAACTCGGCAACATCGAACATGGGTTGGGTCTGTCCGCGCAGCATATCGCCTCGGCAAATTTCGCAGCAACTTTTCTGGCGGCACAACAATCCGCGATCAGCCAAGTCGGTCAACTGACGCAAGATCTCGCGCTGGACCTTCAGACGAGCACATCAACACCAAACGATGCGATCGTTTCAGAGGCGGGAAACCGTGCCAAACAAGGGTTCGAGCACGCGATCGGTCTGCTCAACAGCCAAGTTGCCGGTCGCCACTTGTTTTCCGGCGTATCGGGAGATGTGCAGCCATTCGCGGACCCAGATGTGATCTTGGACGCCCTTGTGACGAGCCTCCCACCCACGCCATCGACCACGGATATCCGCCAGCATGTAGAGTCTTGGTTTGCCGTTGGCGGCCCGTTCGACACCATTGCCTACCAAGGCGGCGAAAAGGCGGCGACCGGACTTGACCTGGGGGATCAGACGCGCGTGCGCCTGGATCTAGATGGGTCAGGGACTTATCAGCGTGATGCGCTTGCCGGTCTGGCACTTGGCGCGATTGCCCAGGCGATGCCCACGCCCCCCAGCTCTGCCGAGCAGCGCGATCTCCTGTCGTTGAGCGCCCGGCTCCTCTTTCAATCGGACGACAGCCGGGTCGCGCTGCAATCTTCCATTGGCACCCGCGAAGCACGGGTTGATGAGGCCAAAACGCACGCTCAGGCACGCATGTCGACGCTGCAAATAGCCCGGAACGACCTTCTTGCCGCCGATCCGTACGACACCGCGTCTGCGCTCGAATCCGCATCTCAGAAACTTGACGCACTTTACCTTGTCACCGCCCGTCTATCCCGACTGTCATTGACCGAGTACATGCGATGAAAACGCGTTTCCTGCTCCTTGTGTGCTTGCTGATACAGGCTCTGTGGCAACCTGCGCAGGCAAATGTGCGGCTAAAGGATGTGGTCGAATTCGATGGTGTACGCTCCAACGACCTCCTTGGCTACGGTCTGGTTGTCGGCCTGAATGGCACTGGCGATGGGTTGCGGAATGCCCCATTTACCGAAGACACGATGTCAAATATTCTGGAGCGGCTGGGCGTTAACGTAACTGGCGAGCAATTTCGTCCGAAAAATGTCGCAGCCGTGATCGTCACCGCCAGCCTGCCGCCATTCGCACGCGCAGGTGGTACAATAGACGTCACCGTCTCAGCGATCGGGGATGCCAGCAGCCTGTTGGGCGGCACCCTGGTCATGACCCCGCTGAACGGGGCTGACGGCACTATCTATGCCGTGGCACAGGGTAGTATTCTGGCCGGTGGCGCTGCCGCAGAAGGAGAGGCCGCGCGCGAGGTGCGCGGCGTGCCGACAGCCGGCGTCATTCCAGGCGGGGCGCGTGTCGAACGCGAAATCGACTTTGCGCTCGATAGCCTTCAGGAAGTGAAGATCGCTCTGAAAGTACCGGATTTCTCGACGGCCTTGCAAATCGAACAGGCCATCAACGGCGCTTTCTCCCGCCCGGCCGCGAACATGATCGACCCGGGAACAATTGTCCTGGACATTCGAAAGACAGGCGCACGGTCAATCTCTCATGCCCTGGCACGCATCGAGAACCTGCGCATTACGCCTGCAAGCCGCGCCCGAGTTGTCGTGGATCAGCGTTCGGGCACGATCGTGATGGGGGAAGACGTTCGGATCAGCCGGGTTGCCGTTGCACAAGGTGGGCTTACCCTGCGCGTCGAAGAGCGTCCATTGGTCGTCCAGCCTAACCCGTTCGCCGAAGGCGAGACGGTGGTCGTTCCCAGAACCGATGCGGAACTGGAGGACGCACCACCAGTAGCCTTGGCAGAGGTCGCTGGCGGCACATCTCTTTCGGAAATCGTTGCGGGGCTCAATGCGCTCGGCGTCAACCCGCGCGACATGATCGATATCCTTAGCAGCATAAACGCCGCCGGCGCGCTGCATGCGGAACTGCTCGTACGATAGCTGCATGGCCATGCTGCGCGCCAGTCGGGTCAGCATACCACCCAATGCGATTCCGCCGCCCCGTTTATAGACGGATCGGTTTAGGCAACCTGCGTTTCCAAGCCTGCCTTGACGCGCCGAGCGCAAATTGGTTAATGGCGGGGCCGACTTTATGGAACGTGGGTAAAGTTGTCCCGGCATGTGACCGCTTCCACGAGCGAAACCAAAACAAAAAGGGTCCGTTTATGAGGGTCACATGTCACATCGGGCATCATAAGACGGGAACAACTTCGCTTCAGACATTTCTTTCGCAAAATTCGCACCGTTTGGCGCAAACCGGGATCTTGTATCCGTGGACCGACTTCGAGGGCGCGGCCCATGCGGTGTCGAAAGCTACGGGGGCGGGCGACCGCAAAGCCGTTCTGCCGTTCAACATTCGAGAGCCGCACAATGCACTCGCATTTCGGATGCTGTCGGACGCGCTTCCTGGCTGGAAGGTGCCGCCCCATCACCCCAACCTGCCCCATTCGCGCCAAATGCTGTTAGCCGTGGCCAATCAGATGGCTGCTCTGGAACCCAAGGAGGTTGTGCTATGCTCCGAGGTGATGTCGCATTTTGGTAAAAGCGCGACCGGTCAGATTACCAGGTTGCGTAAAAATGGCTTGGGCCTGGCCGATGCCTTTAGGGTTTGG